>NZ_JBIWFT010000016.1:0-194097 GCF_044763205.1 Kitasatospora sp. NPDC096204 | reverse complement strand
GCCGCGGGGCCGGGCGGTGCGCGGGGCGCGGGTGGTCCCGCGCCCCGGGGGGTGGCCCTGCGCCGGGTCGCCGCCCCACTCCGCCGGTGTGCCGGGGAGCAGCGGGCCCAGCTGCTGCTCCCCCGCGGCGTTGTCGAGGAGGACGAGGGCGCGGCGCCCGGCGAGCAGGGTGCGGTAGAGCGCGGAACGCTCCTCCAGCGAGGCCGGGATCTCCCGGGGGTCGGCGCCGAGGGCGCGCAGGAAGGCGGCCAGCACGCCGGCCGGGTCGGCGGGCGACTCGTCGGCCCCGCGCAGGTCCGCGTACAGCCGGCCGTCCGGGTAGTCGGCGGCGGCGCGGTGGGCGGTGTGGACGGCCAGCGCCGTCTTGCCGATGCCGCCCATGCCGGCGATCACCGGGACCCGGCCGGCCGCCAGGGCGTCCAGCACGAGCCGCACCTGTTCGCCCCGCCCCGTGAAGTCCGGTATGTCACGCGGCAGTTGGGAGGGAACCCGGGCACACCCCGGGCTCGTACGGGCGCCGTCGCGGTCCTGCGCCAGCAGCGCCAGGAAGACGTTCTGCACCTGTTCGCCCGGCTCGATCCCGAGCTCCTCGGACAGCCGCCGGCGCAGCGCCTGGAAGCGGCGCAGCGCCTCGGCCGCCCGGCCGTCCGCCGCCAGCAGCTCCAGCAGGGCGGCCTGCACGGGTTCGTCGAACGGGTGCTCCTCGGCGAGCGCCGTCAGCGCGGGCACGGCCGTCCGCGGCGCTCCGGCGGCGAGGCCGGCCCGGGCCAGCGCCAGGACGGTGGCGCGCACCTCGTCCACCACGGACGCGACCAGCGGATCCTCCCGGTTCACCCGCTCCAGCCCGGCCAGCACCGGGCCGCGCCGCAGCCCGATCGCCCCGGCCTGGTCCCCTCCGGCGGCCAGCCTGCGGAACCGCCCGAGGTCCACCGCGTCCGGCCCGGTCACCAGCCGGTACCCCTGCGCGTCGGACTCCAGCACCACGCTCTCGTCCCCGAAGCCCCCGAGCCAGGTCCGCAGCCGCGACATCCCGGTGTGCACCGCGCCCCGGCCCACCCGGTCCGCCTGCCCGGCCCACACCAGGTCCAACAGCCGCCCCACCGGCAGCCGCTCCCCCTCCGCGAGCAGCAGCGCGCCCAGCAGCCCCCGCAGCACGGTGGCCCGCGGCAGCACCTGCGGCACGGAGTCCACCTCGACCGCCAGGGGCCCCAACAGCCCGAACGTCATCTTCATCCGCTTCAGCCTAGTAGCGCGACGGGCCCTTGCCGGTTCGGAGAGGGGACGGATCGTATCCGGGATCCTGCGTCCCGGAACGTCGCAGCAGCCCTCCGGAAGGCTGGGCGGCGACCGATGCTCCGGTACGTCGACCCGCCGTGCACCAGCCGGGAATGCTCCCGGTGCCGCCACATCGACCGGGCGCCCTACCCACAAGCCCGGCCTCTGCGAAGCCGGTTCACGTTGACTCCCGCAGACCTCACGACCGTGCCGCGGCCGACGGGCCCTCCCCCGCCGCCGTGGCTTCCGCCTTCCGGGTGCGCACTGCGGGGCCCGCCGCTCCACGGGCCCCGCGGCCGACAGGGCTACCGGGTGGCCGGGGACTTCATGTAGGCGGTCCAGATCCGGGTCGGCAGGGCGGCGTCGGAGGTGTCCGGGGTGGCGCCGCCCAGGCCTTCGAGGGAGAGGAGCTTCATGTCCTTCAGGTCCGCGCGGAACACGGTGACCGCCGTCGACAGCTGCCCGTTGTAGCCGACGAACCACCCTGCCGTACGGTCCGCGGTGGTGCCGGGTTTGCCGGCCAGGTTCGGGCCCGCCTCGGCGACCGGCTTGGCGGCCCCGTCGCGGACGGAGCCCTTGAGCGCCGCGTCCACCTCGCCCGCGACCGCCGGGGTGAGCGCCTGGGCGGCGGCCGGCAAGCGCAGCGGGAGCTGGACGCCGTTGCGGGAGACGCCGAGCACCGAGTAGGGGTCGGTGTGGGTGCCGCCGGCGGCGAAGGTGGCGTACGCGTCGGCGGTGCGGACGGCGCTGGGGGTGGAGTTGCCGACGGCGAGGGCCGGGACGAGTTCGCCCAGGCTGGTGGGGAGCAGGCCGAGGTCGGTGGCGGTGTTCTGCACCCGGTCCAGGCCGACGTCCATGCCGAGTTGCATCAGCGGCCCGTTGACGGACTGCTCGACGGCGTTCCGCAGGGTGACGTTGCCCCAGTTCCGCTTGCCGTCGTTGGCGGTCTTGACGATCTTCCCGTCCCGCCCCCAGTACGGCCCTTCCGGGGTCATCACGTTCACCCCGTCGTCGCCGTTGTAGGTGGTGGCGGGCGTCACCGGGGTGCGGTTGCCGCCCCGCTGGCGCTGCGTTCCCTGGCCGAGCCCGGCGGCGTACACCACCGGGGTGAAGGCCGAGCCGATCGGTACGGTCGTGGTGTTGGCGTTGTTGAAGCCCTGCTTCAGGTAGTCGGGGCCGCCGTAGAGGGCGACGATCCGGCCGTCCCGGGCGACCGAGGCGGCGCCGACCTTCAGGAGCTTGTCGGACTCCCGGTTGTCCGGGTCGATCCCCGTGCTGCCCTCCTGGACGGCCGCGACCAGGGCGTCGACCTTCGGCTTCTCGAAGGTGGTGCGGATCTGGTGGCCGCCGAGGTCGAACTGGGCCGGGGTGATGTCGCTGTGGCTCTCCACGTAGGCGCGGGCCATGTCGACCAGGTAGCCGATCTGGCCGCTCAGCCCCGCCGACTTCGGCTGCGGCTTCGGCTCGGGGAACACCGTGTACCGGGCGCGCTCGGCGGCGGACAGCTTGCCCACCTCCACCATGCGGTCCAGGATCCAGGACCAGCGCTCCTCGGCCCGCTTGTGGTTCTCCGGGCCGACCCCCGGGTCGTACTGCCCGGCGCCCTTCAACAGGGCGGCCAGGAAGGCGCCTTCGCTCGGGTCGAGCTGGGAGACGTCCTTGCCGTAGTACGCCGCCGCGGCGCGCTCGATGCCGTAACTGCCGCGCCCGAACCAGCTGGTGTTCAGGTAGCCGGCCAGGATGTCCTGCTTGCGCATCCGGTCGTCCAGCTTGATCGCGATGACGATCTCGCTGAGTTTGCGGGACATGTCCTGGCGCTGGTTCAGGTAGATGTTCTTGACGTACTGCTGGGTGATGGTGGAGCCGCCCTGGGTGTCGCCGCCCTTGACCATCTGGAAGACGGCGCGGCCGATGCCGGTCACGGAGATGCCCGGGTCGGTGTAGAAGGTCTCGTTCTCGGCGGCCAGCACTGCCCACCGCACCGGCTCCGGAACCTGGTCGAGCGGCACGTCCTGCCGGTTGGTCGGGCCGATCCGCGCCATCTCGGTGCCGTCCGCCCAGTAGTAGACGTTGTTCTGCTGGGTCGCGAAGGCGTTCAGATCCTCCGGGACGGCGGTGGTGGCGTAGAACCAGACCAGCCAGCCCGTCAGCGCCGTCGCCCCCGTCCCGACCACGAACAGCAGCTGCCGCCAGGACGGGAGCCAGCGGCGGACCCCGCGCCGTCCTCGGCGCGGGTAGTCGATCCGCGGGGACGGGCGACGCTTCCGGAGCCGTCGGCGCCCGGGCTTCTCCTCCTCGGCGGCGCCGTCTTGCTGAGCACGCACAGTCCGGTCTCCGATTCGCTCGTGGGACTGATTCCTCCGTCCACGTAGACGCGATGGGAACGTCAGTACGTAAGCCTCGATTCGGTGTGATCATGGTCATATTCCGTGCGACGGGCGTGGGACAGGCGGTCGGCGGGGGTGTCGGCGGGCGGTCGGCAGGCCCACGGCGGACGAGCGTCGGACGGGCCTCGGGTGAGCGCCGGACGGGCAGCGGCCGGGTGACGCACAGGTGCCGGGCCGCCCCCGGTCGGCCGACCCGTACCGGAGCGTTCCACCCCAGCCCCGGCGTACCGCCAGAATGGCGCCATGAGGATGATCCAGACCGCGCTCGGCGCGCTGCTGCTCCTGCTGGTCGTCGGCAGCATCCTGCGCACCCTGGTCGTTCCGCGCGGGCTCTACTCGGCACTGGTGATGCGGCTCTGGCGGGTGCTGCGCAAGCTGCTGCGGCTGTTCGCCGGGCCGTCCCGCGGCTACCACGCGCAGGACCGGGCGCTCACCTGGCTGGCGCCGCTGGTGCTGCTGGGCATGCTCGGCGTGTGGCTCAGCTGCATGCTGATCGCCTACACCCTGCTGCTGCACGGCACCTCCGAACTCAGCTGGTCGGTGGCCGTGCGCGAGGCCGGGTCCAGCCTCTTCACCCTCGGCTTCGCCAGCGGCGAGCGGCTGCACCTGTCCGCGATCGACTTCCTGGCGGCCGC
This sequence comes from Kitasatospora sp. NPDC096204, assembly GCF_044763205.1. Classification (NCBI taxonomy): domain Bacteria; kingdom Bacillati; phylum Actinomycetota; class Actinomycetes; order Kitasatosporales; family Streptomycetaceae; genus Kitasatospora; species Kitasatospora sp. NPDC096204. The sequence goes on along the minus strand of NZ_JBIWFT010000016.1, from coordinate 189,800 downwards.
CAGCGGCCCGCTGGTGATCGCCCTCCAGATCTCCTACCTGCCGACCCTCTACGCCGCCTACCAGCGCCGCGAGACCGAGGTGACCCTGCTGCAGTCGCGGGCCGGCGAGCCCGCCTGGGGCCCCGAGCTGCTGGCCCGCCAGTCCCTGGTGGACACCGAGACCGCGCTCCCCCAGCTCTACCGGGACTGGGAACGGCTGGCCGCCGACATCGGCGAGAGCCACTCCAACTACCCGGTGCTGCTCTCCTTCCGCTCCCCCCAGCCCAACCGCAGCTGGGTGGTCGGGCTGATCGCCGTGATGGACGCCGCCGCCCTGCACCTGGCGCTCTGCCCGCGCTCGGCCCCGCCCGAGGCCCGGCTGGTGCTCCGGGCCGGCTTCACCGCCCTGCGCGACATCGCCCGCTCACTGCGGTTCGACTTCGACGCGGACCCGGACCCGGACGTCCCGATCCGGCTGACCTACGCCGAGTACCTGGGCGCCGTCGCGATGATCACCGCGGCCGGCTTCCCGCGCGAGCGCCCGGTCGAGGAGGCCTGGGCGCACTTCCACGGCTGGCGGGTCAACTACGAGGCGCTGGCGTACGAGCTGGCCCGCCGCGGCGACGCCGTCCCGGCCCTGTGGACCGGCCCGCGCGACTTCCGCGCCCCGGTCATCCCGCCGGCCCGCCCCGCCGACCGCCGTCCTTCCGCCACCCCTCCGCCGCTGCCGCTGCCACCGGACTGACGCGCGGGCGACGCGGTGGGGGCGACCCGGCGGGGGCGGGTGACTCGCCGGTGATTCGCACGCGACGCGGCGGGGCCCGGTGACGCGGCGGGGCCGGGTGCGGATCTCCCTCCGCACCCGGCCCCGCCGCTCTGCCCGCTCAGGAGTCCGCCGGTACTCAGACCTCCACCGGTCCACCGCCCGCCAGCGAGCGCTCGGCGGCGGCCAGGATCTCCACCACCCGCAGGCCGAAGTCCGCCCCGCAGGGGTGCGGCTCGCCCGAGGCCGCCGAGGCCTGCAGGGCGTCCAGCGCCCGGTGCAGCGCCGCGACCGGGCCCTCGCCGCGCGGGGGCAGCTGCACCACGCCGTGCTCGCCGCGCAGCTCCATACCCGTCCCGCCCGCCGCGAGCGGCGCGGTCAGGCTGAGCGCGAGCGTGCTGGAGGCGCCCCCGGCGTGCCGCACCACCAGGTGCACGGAGTCCAGCGGACCGGACACCGCCGTCACCTGCGTCGCGTCACCCAGGACCGGCAGCAGTACGGACAGCGCGTGCGGGCCGACGTCCCACAGCGCGCCCTTCTCCACCCGCCACGGCGAGGCCGCGTACGGGCTGGTGCTGCCGGGTGCGAACACCGAGCCGAGCCAGTCCGAGCGGCCGGTGAACCAGCCGCCGAGCTCCGCCTGCCGCTCGATCCACGGCATCTGCTCGCCGCCGAAACGCACGGTGAAGAAGACCACCGACGCGACCTTGTGCTCGCGCACCGCCTCGACCACGGCCTCGGCGTCCGGCACGGTCAGCGCGACCGGCTTGTCCAGCAGCAGGTGGCACCCGGCCTCGGCGGCCCGTACCGCGAGGCCCGCCTGCACGGTCGGGGGCAGGGCGATGGAGACCGCGTCCACCTCGGCCAGCAGCCGGTCGAGGTCCGCGTACCCGGGCACGCCGTGCGCGGCGCCCAGCGCCTCGGCCGCCTCCGGTCGGCGTCCCCAGACGCCGGTGAACTCCAGCCCGGGGTGCTCGGCCAGGACGGGCGCGTGCACCCGTTCCGCCCAGGGGCCGGTTCCCAGCAGTCCGATCCGCACGATGTCTCCGTTCTCCGGTGGGCGAGTGACTCGCGGGCGCGCGGGTCGCGGGCGCACGGGTCGCGGGCGCACGGGTCGCGGGCGCACGGGTCGCGGGCGCACGGGTCGCGGGCGCGCGAGTCAGTCGCAGGTAAGCAAGTGGGTGGCAGGCAAGCAAGTGGGTGGCAGGCAAGCGGGTGGGGCCAGGCGAGCGAGTGGGTGCCCGGCCCGTGGTCAGCCCCGGACGCGGGCCAGGGTGAAGCCGTCGTAGCCCTTGCTGCCGACCGTCTGCACCGAGGTCGCGTCGACCCTCGGCTCGGCCGCGATCAGGTCGTGCAGCGCCCGGGTGCCGACCACCGCCGGGTCGGTGCTGGCCGCGTCGGCGACGGCGCCGCCGCGCACCACGTTGTCGACGATGATCAGCGAGCCGGGCCTGGTCAGCTGGAGCGCCCGGCGGAAGTACTCCGGGTTGCTCGGCTTGTCGGCGTCGATGAAGACCAGGTCGAAGGGCTCCACGCCCTGTTCCACCAGCTCGGCCAGCGAGTCCGCGGCCCGGCCCACCCGCACCTCGGCGGTCCCGGCCAGCCCGGCGGCCGCCAGGTTGCGCCGGGCGACCTCGGCGTGCCGGGGGTCCAGCTCCAGGGTGAGCAGGGTGCCGTCCTCGGGCAGCGCCCGGGCCAGCCAGATCGCGCTGTAGCCGCCGAGCGTGCCGACCTCGAGGATCCGCTTTGCGCCCTGGGTCAGTGCCAGCAGGTGCAGCAGCTTGCCCTGGTTGGGGGCCACCGCGATCTTCGGCAGCCCGGCCTCGTCGGCGGCGGCCGTGGCGCCCTCCAGCACCGGGTCGTACCCGACCAGCTGCTCGGAGAAGTAGGCGTCCACGGCGTCCCAGGTCGGCTGCGAAGACATCGGGCCCTCCGGAGTGCAAGATCGGCAGTACCCGGCCGATGCTACTCCGAGGGCCCGAGGGCACCACGACGGTGGCTGCGGAGGACCGGTCCGCGACCGGTCCGAGGACCGGCCGGGAGACCGTTCGGACGGCCGATCGGGAGACCGGCCGGACGGCCGATCGGGAGACCGGCCGGAGGGGGTGGTCAGTCGGCGACCGGCTCCTTCGCCGCGGCGGCGGCCTTGGCCGCCTCCTCCGCCTCGATCTTGGCGTGCGTCTTGGCGGCGCGGCGCTTCATGATCCAGGCCGAGAGCAGGCCGATCACCAGGGCCGCCCCCAGGCCCGCCCAGGAGAACCGGGCCAGCCAGGGCTCGATGCTCTTGCCGACCTTGTAGACCAGCAGCGTCGTGCCACCGGCCCAGACGACACCGCCCAGCACGTTGGCGATCAGGAACTTCCAGTACGGCATCTTCAGCGCGCCCGCGAGCGGACCGGCGAAGATGCGCAGCAGGGCGATGAAGCGGCCGAAGAAGACCGCCCACATGCCCCACTTCTGGAAGGAGCGCTCGGCGGTGGCCAGGTGGGAGGGCCCGAAGTGCTTGGGGAACTTGCGTCCCAGCTTCTCGAAGAGCGGCTTTCCGCCCTTGCGTCCGATCGAGTAGCCGATCGAGTCACCGATGATCGCACCGGCGATCGCGCAGATCGCGACGCCCCACGGGCTCACCACACCCTTGACCGCCATCAGGGACGCCGTGACCAGGGCGATCTCGCCGGGCAAGGGGATACCCAGCGACTCCAGCCCGATGATCAGACCGACCACGGCGTACACCGCCGTCGGCGGAATCCCCTCGATCCAGGCGTCGATGTGCAAGGCCAGTCCCTCCGTGGCAGGACGGGACCGGCCGCGCTCCCCCTGGAGCAGCGTGCCCGTCCCGGCAGTTCATTCCGATGGCGGCACCAGGCCGCTCCCCCGGAGCGAGCCTAACGTGCCGGGCGGCCTGTCCCCCCGGCCGATCACCCGTGGTTACGACGTACGCCCCACACACCATGGTTCCAGGTTGACCTGCATTTCTTCAAGATTCGGCAAAACGCAGTGCGACGACGGACGGGCGCTGCTTGATCCAGCGCGCGAGCGGCAGCAGGGCGCTCAGCGGCCGGCGCCCGCCCTCCGGATAGACCTCGCGGATGTCGGTGACCCGCGGGTGCGCGGAGGCCAGCCGGTCGCGCTCGTCCGCGTCCATCCCGAACGGCATCGGCGGCGCCTGGTAGTACCGGTCCCGCAGCTTGCCCTCGACGGCCCGCCGACTGAACCAGCGCGGCACCGCGTCCAGCACCATCGCCCCACCGGGGAAGCGCTCGGCGCAGGCCGCGATCAGGGCGCGCACCTCCTGCGGCCGCAGGTACATCAGCAGCCCCTCGGCGCTGATCAGCACCCCGTTCGCCGGGTCCACCTCGTCCATCCAGCCCGGATCGGTGGCCGAGCGGGCGACGATCCGGTGCCGCTCGTCCGGCGGCAACAGCCGGCGCCGTAGCTCGGCGATCTCCGGCAGGTCCACCGACAGCCAGTTCGCCCGTCCGTTGTCGACCCGCCAGCCCTGGGTCTCCAGCCCGTCCCCGAGCCCGACCACGGTGCCGCGCGGGCAGCGGATCAGGAAGTCGGCCACCTCACGGTCGAAACAGGCCGCCCGCAGCGCCTGCAGCTGGCTCACCAACGCGTTCTCCCCGAACCGCACCGCGAACGGATAGTCGATCCGCTCCACCAGCTCCACCGCCACCGGGTCCGGCAACACGGTGTCCGGCCGCCGCGCCTCCACCGCCCGGTGCCACAACGTCCACAGCGCCGTCTCCGGTACCTGCCCCAGCTCCGGCTGCTCCCCGCCGCCACTCATCGCTCGCTCCTTCGGACGTGGCGCCGCACTCCCGACGCATCCCCGCCATGGGCATGAACCCGCCGATTCTGACACCCCGTCCACCCCACCCCTCCCGCCGACGCGCCGACCGTCGGCAGGGGGCGGGCGCACCGGCGGTGGGGGCGCGCGCAGCACTGCGTGCGCCCGCCTCGACGGGCCGCCCCGGGTCGGCGCCGACCTCGGAGACGGAGGCCTGGTGTTCAAGGCGGGGCATCTGCGCAACGAGAACCTGTCCGGCTTCTGGTCGTACGCGGACCGCGCCCAGCTCCTCCTCACGGACTCGGTCGCACAGACGGCCGGCTACACCGAAGCGTGCATCCTCCCAACCGACCTGCCGGATGGCCGCCCTCGGCACCGTCCTGACCGATACGGCGCCCGGGCGGACCATCAGCGGTAAGACAACGGCAAAACTGGCAGAACCCCGGCCCCGCCCAGCCGACTTCGCTCACAACCCAGCCCGCGCGTGACCTCAGGCGGTACCACTCATCCCGCCTTCCAGGAGCGAGTACCCTTCGGGAGCCGCAGCACTGACAATGGCCTGGCCATGAGAAGAGGTGACGACGCCACATGAGTGCCGCCATGGACCGTCTACCGATTCGAACTGAAGCAATCGGCGCCCTCTGAGGAGAATCGGCGCAGGTCACGGAGCCTCGGCCCCGCGCTCGCGGGGATTGCTCAACCGCAGGTCAGAGGCCTTTTTTGAGGAATTTCTCGGCCCCGCGCTCGCGGGGATTGCTCCGACCACTCCAGCGCCCGGAGCACGCCGGCCGCCTCGGCCCCGCGCTCGCGGGGATCCCTCCCGGCCGGCGCTCGTTGGATCTGCCGAGCACCCCTCGGCCCCGCGCTCGCGGGGATCGCTCCCCCTGGCTGGTCCTGGCCGGCGCCCTCGCAGGCTCGGCCCCGCGCTCGCGGGGATTGCTCCCCGGTGGTGACCTGGGAGTCCCACTGCGCGACCTCGGCCCCGCGCTCGCGGGGATTGCTCAAGCTCCCGGTTCGCTAGAGCGAGTGCGATGGTGTCGGCCCCGCGCTCGCGGGGGATCTCTAAACACGTCCGGATCGCTTGAGGGCCGCACCAGTCACAACCGTTCGCCGACACGGGTCCGGTGCCACGATCCCCGCGTAGAATCCCGGCGACGGCAGGTCCGGCGAGAAGGAGGGCGCCATGGGGCCCGTACCGGGCGCGCGGGAGGAGCTGGACCGGCTGGGCCACGCACTGCGGGCACAACTCGTCGATCTGATCGACGACTTGGCCCCCGGAAGCGATCTGAGCCCGCTGCACCTCGCCGAGCCGGAGGTCTTCGACTGGCACGATCCGCTCCGCTACCGGTACTCGGTCGGCTGCTTCACGGGCATGCGCCCAGCGAACGTCACCGCCGCCGACGCCGCGTCCCGCGCGGCCGCGCTGCTCGGCTCGGCCGGCTGGGCGGTCGCGACCTCGCGGGAGGAGGTCGGCGGGACGGTCCGCACCGTCGCCATCGGCCGCCGTCACGGCTGCGGCATCGAGGTCCGCGCGGTCGACCACATGACCACCCTCTGGTTCAGCGGCCAGACGCCGGCGATGGCCCTGTACGAGCCGGAGGAGTTCCAGCACCCGGAGCCGCTGCTCACGCCCGAGACCGTCACCCCCGGCTACGTACTGTGCTACGAGTGCGACGGGCTGGGCTGGTGCCACGACTGCGGAGGCCGTGGCTGGCGCCCCGACGAGGCCCGCGGTCGGGTCAACTGCCCGGCCTGCCACCGGCGTCGCGTCTGCGTGATCTGCCGGGGCGCGGCGGAGCTCGCTGTCACCGATCTGTCGCCGTACCAGCGCGGCTACTACCCCGAACTGGGCCGGTGACGGATCGCCGCACCCCCGGAGAGACCTCGTACAGCACTCCTGCCCGCGGCCGCGCGCCGTGCACATGTCGCTTGACGCCACCTCAACTCTTGTATGCAGCCCTTGGATTGAGGTCTTGACTTCAACCCAAGGATCGATACCTTGGATTCATGACGAGCAACGAGAAGCCCCGCCTCATCCCGACCGGCAAGTGCTGGTGTGGCTGCGGGAGGGACGTCGGCCTGGGCAAGTTCTTCGCCGCCGGCCACGACAAGATCGCCGAAGCAGCGCTCATGGCACTCAAGTACGACGGGTCCGTCGCTCAACTGCTCCACGCCCACGGCTACGGCTCGCACCACTCCGTTCGCCATGCCGCTGTCGCCGATCCGGACTGCTCGTGGCAGAAGTGCGCCGACTGCAACTACAGCGGCGCCCCCGCCAGCATCGTCAACCACCGCAAGAAGGATCATTCCTAAGAACCGTTTCCAGTAGTGCTGTGACCGGGAAGGTTCACCGCGACCGGAAGGCGGCTCGCGGGTCGAGCGCACGCGAAAGGGCTGGTATTACTGGGGGATGCAGGAAGAGACCGCACGCTCCGCGATCGACACGTTCATCTCCGCGTTCAACGCCTCGGACGACAGCTATGTGACTGCCCTGCTCTCCCAGGCCCTGACCTCAGACGTGGTCTTCTGGGGGCCGTTGGGTCGCACCGAAGGAATCGGGGCGGTCGAGCGGTTCGTGCTGGACATCCGACGCCACCCGGCCGGGATCGGCACGATGGTGCGCTGCTCAGCGGTGGACATGCCCGACGAATGGGCCCGGTACCAGTGGGTCTTCACCACGCCTGACGGAGGCCCCCGCCTGGCGGGAACGGATGTCGTCCATCTGCGGCGGAGCCTCATCGACCAGATCATCGTCTTCGCGGGGGAGATCGAGCCGTTCGTCTCCTGAGTCATCCTTCTGTCGCTGTCCTTCTCCTGAACTTGCCCCGTCGGCGTTCGGGGCCGCTGTTCGCGGTTGGTCAGGCCGCGGTGTCGAGAGGGCGTCCGCCCCGGCGAGTGCCCGTTTCGCTGGGGCGCGGGCGCGTTCCTTGCGTTGGGCGTTGGGCGGCGAGTACGCCGGGGTGGCGGGCGTTGGTGTTGCGCCGGCGCGGGTAGCGGTGCGGTTCCCGGTTTTGCGCAGGGCCGCTGCGGTGGTGGGAGTCGGCCAGGGCGAACTGCCGCAGCGGGCCGAGGTGGGCCTCGACCGGGTTGGACCAGGAAGCGCAGGTCGGGGTGAAGCACAGCTCGGCCTTGCTCTTCTTCGCCCAGCGACGGATGCCCGCGCCGGTGTGGCGCCGGTGTGACGCCGCCGTGACCGCCCCACAGGCGGTCGTCGCCCACGACGTTCCGGGCCGCGGCGCACCCGGTCACCCCTACAGTGGCGCCATGGATGTCAACTGGGACGACTCGACCTGGGAACTGATGCTGGTACAGCGCCCCTCCGATACGCACCTCTCGCAGTCGAGCACTCCGGGTGGGAAGAGCGCGCTGGCGCGGGACGACGACAACGAACTCGCCACGCACGCCGTGCTGTTTCCCGGTACCAAGGTGGCCCTGGGACTCCTCGGCGCGGGCGTCGTCCTGGGAGTCGCCGCGGCGAAGGCCGCTCCACACGTCAGGAGCGGGCTGACCAGCCTCAAAGCCAAACTGAGCCGTCGGACGGAGGGGGACGCCGAGGCCCCTGCTCCCCTGACGGTCGTCCCGGAAGCCGGACCGGAGCAGCCGGTCACCTCTCCCCTGCACACTGCCTGAGCGACGGGCCAGGCGCCGGCACGGAACTCGAATCAGGTCGAGCGGATGTGACATCAGCCACATCCACCCGCCGAGTGCCGGTCGACTGTCATGCGCAACACCTCGACCTCCCTGTCGAGTTCGCAACCGAACGAGCCTGGGAACCGGTGAAAATGATCTGGCTGTCCGCGTGCTGCCGGCCCTAACCTGCCCGCCATGTCCCAGAACACGAACACCTCCGGTTACCCCGGGCAGTCGGCCGCCCCGTCCGGCGACGCCGCCAGGGTGCAGCGCCAGGTACGGCACCAGGCGGGCGTCGGCCCCGTCTCCGGTGGCGGCGGCACCCTCTTCTCCGAGCCCGTCCTGGTGGTGAACCAGAAGGTCAAGCTGATCGAGCTGACCAACGAGTACTCGGTCTTCGACCAGCAGGGCGCCACGCTGGGCTCGGTGGTCCAGGTCGGCCAGAGCGGTCTGCGCAAGGTGCTGCGGCTGCTCTCCTCCATCGACCAGTACCTGACCCACAAGCTGGAGATCCGCGACGCGCACGGCACCCCGGTGCTGCTGCTGACCCGCCCGGCGAAGCTCATCAAGTCGCGGGTGATCGTGCAGCGTCCGAACGGTCAGGAGGTCGGCCGGATCATCCAGCAGAACGTCATCGGAAAGATCGACTTCGCGCTGGAGGTCGACGGCCGGAAGGTCGGCGCCATCAAGGCCGAGAACTGGCGGGCCTGGAACTTCTCCATCGTCGACGCGACGGACACCGAGGTCGCCCGGATCACCAAGACCTGGGAAGGCCTGGCGAAGACGATGTTCACCACGGCCGACAACTACGTGCTCCAGATCCACCGCCCGCTCAACGACCCACTGCTCAGCCTGGTCCTGGCAGCCGCGCTCACCGTGGACACCGCGCTGAAGCAGGACGCCCGCGGCTTCGGCTAACCGCGAACCACACGTCGCCCGGCGGCAGTTGCCGGACCGGTGGCGGTGAACATCAGCGGTCTGCGGCCACGCGTCCGGATCGCCCATGCCCGGGGACCGGACGAGGTGGCCGCGACCGGGCGGTAGACGGCCACCTCAGCCGGGTGGTGGACGGCCGCGGCGCCCGTGGTTGGGCCACTCGTTCCGGACTCACCAGCCTGCCGCCGTCAGCCGCCCACCGCCCACGCCCACCGCCCACCCGGCGCACCGTCACCGCCGCCGAGTGGGTGCTCGCCAGCGCGGTCGTCAGCGGGTGGCCGTCGGAGCAGGCGAGGCCGCGGTGGTCGGTGGAGCCTGGCAGGGCAGCGTGACGATGACGCCCACGCCCTGACCGGGCTTCGCCTTGCCCGCCCGAACGGTGTAGCGGTCGGGCCCGTGGACGGCCTCGAACTCCCACGTGGACTGATCGGCCGAATCCGGCCCGTTCGAGGTGATCGTGAAGCCCTCGCCCGCGAGTTTCTCCCGCAGTGCCCGAACCACCTCGGAACGCTGGCCGTCCGTGGCCTTCAAGCGGATCGCCGAGCTGAGCTCGTACGCCTCACCCTCATCGGCGATGCCCGTCCCCCGCCCCGAGCACCGGTAGTAGGCGGTGAGCTTGGTCCACGGATCCCGTTCGAGGCCTGTCAGCTCGCGCACATGGTTCTGGACCTGGTCCGCTCGGACCAGCGCCTCCTCCCGGGACTCGACCCGTACCGGCCTGCTCGGCTTCTCCGCCCCGCCGACCAGTGGCTCCACAAGCGAGCACGAACTGAGCACCAGGGCGCCCGCCACGGTCAGTACGGCCGCACGGGCGACCCGCACGCCCGCTCCGGACGGCACGGTGGGCGTCGATCTCTTGAACAAGTGCGGTACTCCCCCGTGAACAGGTGTGCGTCATGCCGTCCGGATGTTACGACAGCACAGGGGACGGCCCGCACCCGGATTTACGGGTCGCCCGGGCGGAAGGCTGCGGACGCTTCTCGTGCTTGCAGCCCTGGTCACCGAGCACGATCTCCGGCTGCTCGCCCCGGTGACCAACCGAATCGAGGTGCCGCCCCGGGAACGTGGTCCAGGAGAATGACCGACACCTTCCATCTCGGCTCCGCCCCCAACCCCAAGTCGGAAGGCCTCCGCCGCCAGCACCGAGGAAGCCGCCCCGGACGGGCTGACCCACGAGGTCCTGGGGCAGGGCGTGGCAAGGCCGATGTCCGCGGTCTACGGGAACGGGTCGCGATGCCGATTCCGTGGGAGCCGGAGCAGCCTCACGGAAGCGACTCGTACACGGGACTGCCTGGACAGCTCGGGTTCGAGGACGTGGTCGCGTGGCTCTGAGCGCTCACATCGCGCCGGTTGGTGGTCGCCGGTCCCGCCGGGGCGGGAGAGTCCTCCCTGGTCGTACGGCCCGTGATCAGGATGCTGGAAGCCGGAGCGGCCCCGCTGACCTTCCTCGCGCACGTGTCTCACACGGCGCGCAACCAGCCACTGACTTCGGGCAGCTACCGCTGCCAGAGGCCTCGACATCATCCCGAACCCCCACGTGCAAGTACGCTTAGGGAGCACGGGACATGACGCCGGCAACTCGGATTGGGGCGACGAGAATAACGGTGCGACATCACTTGCCCTCTAGGTTTCCATCCGATCGAACTGAATCAATCGGCGCCCCCTGACGTCAATCGCCGCAGGTCAGCAAGTGTCGGCCCCGCGCTCGCGGGGGTTGCTCCGTGTCGGCCAGGTCGTCGGCCCTCGGCCCCATGTCGGCCCCGCGCTCGCGGGGGTTGCTCCATCATCGACCTCTCCCAGAACGCCCGCCGGAAGTCGGCCCCGCGCTCGCGGGGGTTGCTCCGCGTCCGGTTCGGCGTGCGCGTTCTGCCAGATGTCGGCCCCGCGCTCGCGGGGGTTGCTCCCTGCAACGCGGAGGCCTGCGCGCCGGCGACGGGTCGGCCCCGCGCTCGCGGGGATTGCTCCCAGACCGTCACCACCCCGGCCGGTCTCGGCGCCTCGGCCTCGCGCTCGCGGGGCGCGAGCGGTGGGGTCGGGGGCAGTACACCGGTGCGGGCGAGGCGCCAGCTCCGCCGAACTCGGGGTCGAAGGACTCGGAAGAGATGACGCCGCCGGTGGCACGCCGCTGCGTCAGCCGAGTTGGCGGGCCCAGGCGGCCAGGTGGGCGAAGTCGTCCGCCGTCAGGCCGGCCTTCGGGTGGACGTGGTGAAGGAGAGCAGCGCCGGGGTGGTGGGCTTCGACCCAGGCCCGGTCGGCGTCGGTGATCAGGTCGTCGACCCAGGCGAACGGGCGGCCCCGCGCCCAGGCGACGATCTGCGGGGTCTTCCAGAACACGCCGCCGTCCGGCTCGGGCCGCGGCTCCGACCAGGCGATGTGCGGCAGAGCGGGCAGCCCCAGCAGGGGGGCGATGAAAGCATCCGCTTCATCCTGCCACGTAGTCGCCCACACCAGGTCGTACGGCAGCGTCGCGAGGGCCGGGCCGTGGGCCGGGTTGAGCCAGACCCGCAGGGGCTTCGGCGCCTTGTGGGGCAGGCCCCACGCGGCGAGCCGGCGGCGCTCGGCGGCCTCCCAGCTCGGCGTCATCAGCCGGTGGGTCCGGTAGCCCTCGGGCCGCCGGTGCGGCTTCGCCGCGTACGGGTTCAGCGGCCCGTCGACGTCCATCAGCAGCAGCGGCCGCACCGTCTCACCTCCGGGATCGTCCCCGCACGCTACCGGCGGGGACGGGCGGAGGCCCAGTGGATTTCCGGGGCCAGGCCGTCGGGGCGTGGGGTCAGCCGATGCTGAAGGCACCGTCCGGCGGGGGCGGGGAGTCCGTGGCCTCGGCGTCGGCCCCGCGCTCGCGAGGGGGGGTCCAGCGATGGCCGGCAGCCAAGGTCGGGCGCCAGCGCGGAAACCAATGTGGTGGAAGAGTGCACAAGTGCCGCGGGCAATGGGGTCGGGGCAGCACACCGGTGCGGGCGAGGCGCCGGCCCCACCGAACTCGGGGTCGAACGACTCGGAGGAGATGACGCCGCTGGTGTCAGCCGAGTTGGCGGGCCCAGGCGGCCGGGTGGGCGAAGTCGTCCGCTGTCAGGCCGGCCTTCGGGTCGACGTGGTGGAGGAGGGCCGGTCCTTGGTGGTGGGCTTCGACCCAGGCCCGGTCGGCGTCGGTGATCAGGTCGTCGACCCAGGCGAACGGGCGGCCCCGCACCCAGTCGACGATCTGCGGGGTCTTCCAGAACACACCGCCGTCCGGCTCGGGCCGCGGCTCGGACCAGGCGATGTGCGGCAGGGCGGGCAGCCGGAGCAGGGGGCGATGAAGGCATCCGCTTCCTCCTGCCAGAAGAACGTATGACTCTTGCCCCTTGCCTTCGACCTGCGGAAGCGGGCTGAGGTGCAAGGGGCAACGCCCGCGCCACCGCCCACCGGAAGTCAGGGAAGCAGTGCCCACTTCGGGAACGGGGTGGGCTTCCACGGCATGGCGGCAGTTGGGCGCATGGCCGTTGCCTCTTCCAGAGGCCTGACCCGGTGACCGGCCTTGAGTATCAGGTCACGCAACCAGTTCGGATCACAGCAATGGCCGGGAAGGCTGCGATCACGAGGGTTCTGATCACGGTTTGACGGTCTTGTTCGGTGGTGGCCCACATGCGGTCTCTCCGGGAGGGTTGGCGGCCCCCGGCCCCGCCGGTCTTCCGAGTGAGCGTGGGACGGGGGCCTGGCCCGCCGCTCGCCGAACTCTGAGGTGCCCGGGAGCGGCGGCGGTCCGGGTGTCGGACTCGGGTGGAAATAGGGTTGTCGGGCCATCCAGCCGCGCAGTGGGCTGTCAGGCCCTCGGGGTCCTGCCCGTAACGATCAGAGTTCCGATGTGCCCCTCGGTCGGCGCGTCGAGAACTGCCGCGTCCGCCGACTCGAATCCGCTCTGCCGAAGCAGGCCGACCCACCTACGAGGCGTGTAGGAGTAGCGGTACGTATACAGCGCTCTTCCAGCAAAGCCCCCCTTGTACATGCCCTGTGGGCCGTAGGCACCGGGGATGGCGGGGGGCTGCGAGAAGGCCAGGATGCCTCCGGGATTCAGACGGGAGGCGATAAGGGGGAACAGCTTCAGCGGGTCCGTGAACCAGACCGCTCCGAACACCGAGTAGACCGCGTCCCATGTCTCGTCAGTGCCGCTCAGGAAGTCCAGGACTTCGGCACAGTGGATCTGGACGCCGGACGGTCCCCATCGCTCGGCGACCTTCTCGACCATGACAGGCGAGAGATCTACGCCCGTGACCCTCACGCCCTGTTCGGCCAGCGTGGCCAGCGCGCGGCCGGTGCCGCACCCGATCTCCAGCGCGCTGGTCGGTGACCCGAGCAGCTCCGGGCCGGGCCCGTGGTCGGCGTACTGGGTCCAGCGGAAAGCGGGCCCGGCGTCGAATACGTCGCCCTTGATACCGGAAGCGTACGCATCCCAGAGCTCGCGCTCGGAATCGATGTTGTGCTGTGCAGGCAACGGACTTCCCTTGAAGAAGAGTTGGCAGGTGGGTGCCTCTGCCCCAGGGGGCGGAGGCACCCTAGCGTCCGATCAGTGGCTGTCGGGCACCTTGTCGTCGCACGGGGAGCAGTTCGCCCCGTCGATCGCCCACAGCTCCTCGTCGGCGTCGAACCCGTTGCCGCGCAGGAACTCGGCGGTACGGGTCACGATGCCGTCGCCGCGCCGCTGGATCAGCGGGGCGTGGTGCTTGTACTGACCGGCGTTGTACGCCTCGCAGATGGCGAAGTACACCGGCGTGTCCAACAGGAGCTGGTGCACTCCGATGTCCACGATCTTGCCGACGCCCAGGTGCACCTCCGGGTGCTCCATGGCGGTGATCGTGTACGCGATGGCGTTGTCCAGGATCCGCTCCGCCATGTTGCGGACCATGGTGTTGTCGCGGAGCAGGAGCGCGATCTCCCGGCCGTACAGGTCGCCGGTGTTACCGGGACCCTCGAACACGTTGTACGTCAGCTCTTTGACGTACGGCCGAACCGCGTTGAGGAGCGCGCGGGGGTCACGGAACTTCGTGTCCGCAGTCGCTTCCAGCGCAACGGTCATGGCTCGTTCCTCTCTTCTCGGTGGCGCACTGCCTTGCATGACCCGCCCAGAAGGACGGGGGTCTGGATAAGTGCCCTGCCCGTCCCTGCGCGGGGGTTCGGTCAGGGCAGGGCCCGGACCCGCGCGCGGCCGTGGACACCCGTCTCCGGGGCCGCTGCGGTGGTCAAGGTCGACGCGAGTCTCAGCGCCAGGGGTGGTTCTCCTCGCGCACCCGGGCCAGCAGCCTCGCCCGGCGGGCTCGGTCCTCGGGCGGCAGGGGCACCACTCCGAGCTCCTCCGGTGTGAGGACCAGTCGGGACCCGGACGGCCGCACGGGCGACCACTCCCGCAGGATGCCGACCCGGTCCGGGACGGAATCCGCGGTGGCGCGGTCGGCCAACGGGTCAGCGGTGGGGGTCCGCCTGTGCGGGGCTCGGTCGGGCTTGTGCGTCTTGGTGATCACCGACATGCGGCCGCTCCCTCAGACTGGTCAGAGCCGATGAGCAACACGCTAGAAAGTCAGGCTTGTTGGATTCCAGAACGTTGCATCACATTGCATGGATTCACTCGAGGGAGTGGATCGCCTTCGCGATCAGCGCACGGGCACCAGCACCGTAAACAGCCGCCTCGGCAAGTTCGGAGAAGGTGTCGGCGTAGGCGCTGACCTCACTTGGTTGCGTGATCGTGAGGTAGCCCGATACAAGCTCGACGTTGACTTGCGCTGAATCGAAGATCCAAAACCCCTCGACAGGCATCCGCGAACGGTCCGGCCGGTCGGGGACGATACCCAGGCTGACGCTCGGAAGCGAGCCGACCGCGAGTAGGTGGCCAAGCTGCCCTATCAGGACGTCAACACCCCCGAGGCCGTTGCGTAGGACCGATTCCTCGACGAGGAAGGCGAACCGCCGGCCGCCCTCGCCCAGCACGGCCTGGCGTTCCATCCGCGCCGTCACAGCTTCGGCAAGGTCGTCGACCTCAACTCTTCGGCGCTGCACTGACCGTAGAACCGCTTCGGTGTATCCACGAGTCTGAATCAGTCCCGGTACCAGCCATGATGAATAAGCACGGAACCGTTGGGTTCGCTCGTACAGCGGCAACCGGGCTTCCTGAGCCTGTTTGAGTCCGGACCGCTCCATGCGCCGCCAGCTGACCCACATGTCCTCTACGGTCCGCAGCGATGCGATGAGGTCGGCGGACTGATCCTCTGCTCCGCACGCGCGACACCACGCCCGGATGTCATCGGCGGAAGGGGGCGTCCGGGCATTCATGATGCGAGACGACTTCGACGGGTGCCAGCCGCACAGGCGGGCGATACTGAGCCCGGTCAGCCCGGCATCCCGGCAAAGCTCCGCGAGTCGAGTCGCAAGCGCTTGCCGGGCGTGCTGGGCACTTGATGAAGGTGAGACAGCCATGGTTGCAGTCAGCGGAGCCGGTACTCCTCGTGCGGGGTGGCGCGCTCCCAGACCGCTTCGAAGGCGGACCTCACCAGCTCCACTACCGCTGGCTCAGTGCGCCATTCTCGGTCCACCACTTCCCCAACGCCGGAGAAGTAGGTGAAAAGGACCGAGGTTCCGTCGAACAGCCACAGGTCTGTACCGGGCAACGCGAGGTCAGCTGCCTTGCGTCGCGGCAGCCATCGAACCAGTTCGCCTGCGGCGACGTTCGGAAACGTCACGTCGTACTCATACCGGATGTACTCCGTGACCGGCTCGGAGATGATCCGGGCACGCCGCATCGTGACACCACGTGCCGTCGTCTCCGCCACCACGTCGAGAAACGGACGCCACCAGGAGGTCCTGTCGGACGGGTCCAACCGCTTGCCTTGTTGCCACGCGATGAACTCAGGATCGCTGGGCTGGTAGGCATCGCGCATCTCAAGGTGCACGGCGGAGGTCTTGGCCCTGGCCAGCCCCTCAAGTACCGGGTGCTTCATGGTTCCTACTCGCTGTCAGGCTTGGGGATGAACTGAAGCATGATCTTCGGCAGCCTGATGATCGTCTCATGGTCCGGCACAGCGGTGGAGTGACCAGGGATCGACCCGACCTCCTGACACTCCTTCACCTCAGCTTCGGTGGCCTTGTACGACTGGATCAGCAGGTCTCCCGTTTCCTCGTCCAGCCAGATCGTCGGAGACTCCGTGTCCGGCGTGTTCGGGATGATCCCGACGAACCTCAGGGCCATGTCCACTCCCGTTGTCGAGGGGGTTGCATCAGTGCGCATGAGCTTCAGCCCCACGACTGATCAACGTCAAGAGTGCCTTGTGCACGTCGGCTCCTTGGGCTTTCCGTCAACCTCGCTAAACCGCACGCCGATTGAGTGAGAGTAACGGCCAAGGGACAACGGCCCTGGCCGCCCAGTTCGATGGGCGGCCAAGGCCGGCATGCTGGGGGCGGTCAGATACGGCTGCCCCAGTGGTGGGCGGCGAGGCTGCGGGCGGAGACCTGCTCGGCGTGGTCAAGGTCCACCCTGACCGGCCGGGCACAGCCATCGGCTGCATCCTGCGCGCGGGCGCCTGGGGCCGGGGCTACGCGGCCGAAGGAGTCCGCAGGATCCTCGCCCTGGCCTTCGGCCACCTCCACGTGCCGAAGGTCCGCGCCAGGCACCGCGCCGACAATCCCGCCTCCGGCCGGGTCCTGCTCAAGGCGGGATTCGTCCCGACGGGCGAACACGGCGGATTCGTGACCTACTCCATCCGACCGCCCCGGGCCGTCGGGGCGCGGGGGCGCGGGGGCGCGGGGTCAGCCGATGCTGAAGGCGCCGTCCGGTGGGGGCGGGGAGTCGGTGGCCTCGGCGTCGGTGACCGGGGCGGTGCGGCCGACCAGGGCCGCCAGGTCGTCCCCTTCGGTGAGGCGGGCCGGGAAGATGTCGCCCGCGAGCAGCCGGGTCAGCTCGGCCACCGGCAGCGGGGCCGTCGAGCCGGCCAGCAGGATGTTGCCGTACCGGCGGCCGCGCAGCACCGGCGCCTCCGCCACCAGGCAGACGTACGGGAACACCGCCCGCACCGTCGCCGCCTGTGCCTTGGCGAAGGCCAGCGGCGGGCCGTCCGCCAGGTTCGCCGCGTAGCAGCCGCCGGGGCGCAGCGCGGCCGCCGCCAGCCGCAGGAACTCCACCGAGGTGAGGTGGGCGGGGGTGCGCGAGCCGTGGAAGACGTCGGCGATCACCAGGTCCTGCGAGCCGGACGGCGTCTCGGCGAGGGCCGCCCGGGCGTCGCCGACGGTCGCTGTGATGTCCGCGCCGGGGCCCTGCCAGGGCAGCTGTTCGGCGACCAGTTCCAGCAGCGGCCCGTCCACCTCGACCACCCGCTGCCGCGAGCCGGGCCGGGTGGCGGCCAGGTAGCGGGGCAGGGTGAGGGCGCCGCCGCCGAGGTGCAGCGCGTCCAACGGCCGGCCGGCGGGGGCGAGGGCGTCGGCGAGGTGGCCGAGGCGCCGGGTGTACTCGAACTCCAGGTGGGTCGGGTCGGCGAGGTCGACGTACGACTGCGGGGTGCCGTCCAGGGTGAGCAGCCAGCCGCCGTCCCGGTCGAGGTCGGGCATGAGCTTGGCGAAGCCCAGGTCGGTGTGCCGCCCGACCGGCACGGGCTCGTCGTGCGAGTCGTGCGAGTCGTGCGAGTCGTGCGAGTCGTCCAGGTCGTGCGAGTCGTGCGGGTCGTGCCCGCCCGCCCCGTCGTCCGAATCGTGCGGGTCCTGCGGGCCGTACGAGTCGTGCGAGTCCTGCGAGTCCTGCGGGCCGTGCTCGGAGGTCACGCGTGCTCCTCGACGGGCTTGACGTCGAGGTAGGCGGCGAGCCAGTGGTCCAGCTCGGCGAACACCTCGGTGCGGGCCGCCTCGCCGGAGAGGACCAGGTCGTGCATGCCGCCCTTGATCCGGACGATGGTGACGTGCCGGCCCAGCCGCGGCCCCTGCGCGGCGATGTCGTCGGCGCGCAGCACGGCGTCGGCGTGGTGCAGCGCGTTGTGCCACTTGGTGGTGGAGATGGAGCGGGTCGAGGCCATCAGCAGCACCGGCACGTCGATGCCCAGCCCGCGGTGCAGTCGCCGGTGGCCCTGGTGGATCGCCGACAGCCACCCCGCGTACAGCGGGAAGCTCTGGGGACGCTTGAGCGTGAGGTCGAAGTCCCACTCGCCCTGGTGGTCCTTGTGCAGGCTGTGGGTGTAGTGGGGGTTGAGGGCGGAGGGCAGGACGCGGGTCGGCGCCAGCCGCCCGAGCGCCGTGACGGCGGGCCCGCCGAGCGTGCGGACCGCGGGCCCGGCGGGCATCGACAGGAACGGCGAGTTGAGGAACAGCCCGTCCACCACTCCGCGTCCGGCCCGGCGCCCGGCCCACAGCGCCCCGATCAGCCCGCCGGTGGAGTGCCCGTTCAGCAGCAGCTGCCGGTGTCCGTCCACCTCGCGGATGATCCGGACGGCCTCGTCGATCTCCTCGTCGTACTCGGCGAGGTCGCGGACGAAGTTCGGCGACTGGTGCGGGCGCAGGGAGCGGCCGTACTTGCGCAGGTCGAGGGCGTAGAAGGAGAACCCGAGCGCGGTGTAGTGGTCCGCGAGGTTGGTCTGGAAGAAGTAGTCGTTGTAGCCGTGGATGTACAGCACGGCCCGTTCCGACCCGGGTACCGGCCGACGGACGAGCGTCGCGCACACGGCCCCTTCGTCGTCGGGCCGCAGCGTCAGCTCGGCCGCCTCGTAGGGGGCACCCAGGATGTCTTCACGGAACTCCATGAGGGTGACTGTACTGGCTCAGCCGTCCCCGTCCGCGGCATCGCCGACCTGCCGCGATGTGATGATCGCAATGCTTTCGGAGAGTGCTTCGTAGGCGTCGTCGATGGCACGGTCCGCCTGCCGACGGGCCTCCTCGGCGTCCTCGGGCCGCCCGAGGTCCTCGAACACGGCTTGGAGGGCGACCCAGGTGCTGCCCTCGGCAACGCGGTCGCCGAGTTCCTGACAGATGGCCAGGGAGCGCCGGTGCGCCACGAGGGCTTCGGCCGCCCTCCCGTCGCGCCGCAGGGCGATGCCGAGGTTGCGCAGACTCAGGCTCTCCCCCTGGCGGTCGCCGGTCTCCCGCAGCAGGCGGCCGGCCTGCTCGTGGACCTCGACCGCCTCCCCTATCCGGCCCGCCCCGACGAGGGTGACGCCGAGATCGCCCAGCACCAGTGCCTCGTTGTGCCGGTCGCCGGCCTCCTGACAGATGGCCCGCGCCCGCTGCTGGGCCTCGATCGCCTCGTCGTAACGACCCCGGCGGCTGAGGATCTGGGCGACACAGTTCCAGGACATCCCCTCGCCGCTCCGGTCACCGAGGTCCCGGAAGGCCGTCGCCGTCCGCCGGAAGGTCTCGTAGGCCTTGTCCGCCTGTCCCGCGTCGGCCAGGAGAACCCCGAGGTTGAACGACAGCCGGGCTTCCCACCGTCGGTCGTCCCTGCCGTGCACCAGGCTCAGGGCGTACTGCATCGCGTCGATGGCCGGCTGCCGCTGGTGCAGGCTCGCCAGGACGTCGGCGATATTGGCGTGGGCCGATGCCTCCCCCTGTCGGTCGGCGATCTCCTGGAAGATCTCGCCGGCGGTCAGCAGCGCCTCCATCGCCTCCTCGAACCGGCGGGCCTTGCCCCGCGCGAAGCCGAGGTTGTGCCACGCCGTCGCCTCCTCGGCCCTGATCCCGAGGTCGAGGGCGGCGGACAGCGCGGCCGTCGCCACCGAGACGGCGTCATCGCTCCGGGACCACTGGACCAGATAACCGACCAGCGACGAGGACAGTCTCATGGCCACGTCGGGCAGGCCGACCGCCACCGCCAAAGGCACGGTCACGACCAGGGCGGCCCGCTCGCACTCCAGCCAGGCCAGGGCCTCGCCCCGGTCACGGAACCGACCCGGACCCGGGCTCGCGGGAAGCGCCTCGATCTCCTCGTCGGCGGCCACGGCCGTCTCCGCGTAGTGCACCAGCAGGCGCCGCAGGGCCGTCCCGGCGGCCTCCGGGCCCCGACCGGCCTGTTCCAGGGCGTAGTCGCGGACCAGGTCGTGCAGGTACCAGCGGCCGCCGCCCGCCGTCTGCTCGACCAGGGCGCTACCCGCGAGCTGCGCGAGCTTGGACCGGGCCTCGCGGACCTTCACGTCGGCCAGCACGGCGGCGGCCTCGGTCGAGACGTCGGGTCCTGGGTTGAGGGCCAGGAGCCGGAAGAGCTCCGCCTGCGGTTCGGTGAGCCTCCGGTACGAGCGGTCGAGCACGATCCGGATGCCGACCTCACCGTCGTCCAGGAGGTCGAGCCGGGCGGCGTGATCGGCGAGGTCCGCGGCGAGTTCGTCCGCGTTCAGGTGTGGGTCCAGGACGAGCTGGGCGGCGGCGAGGCGCAGGGCGAGCGGGACGCGGCTGCACAGCTTCGCGATCCGTCGGGCGGCTGCCGGGTCGGCCGCGACGCGGTCGTCGTCCGCCCGGGCGGCGCGGACGGCGGTGTCGAGAAGGGCCGTGGCCGCCCCGGGGTCCAGGACGCCGAGGCGGTGGAGGCGGGCGCCGAGGCTGGGGAGGGTCTCCCGGGAGGTGACCAGGAGGCGGTGGCGGGTGGACGAGGGCTGGAGGAGGCGAATCTGGTCGGCGGCGGAGGCGTTGTCGGCGATGACGAGGACGCCACCGCCGTGCCGTTCCAGCCGGTCGCGGTAGAGGGCGGCGCGGGTCTCCGGGTCCGGGGGGATGTGGTCGGCGGGGACGCCGAGGGCTCGGAGCAGGGTGTCGAGCGCCTGCCCGGCCCCGACCGGGGTCTCGTCGTAGCCGCGGAGGTCCACGAAGAAGGCGGCGTGGACGTGGCCGGCGTCGAGCAGCGCGTGGCCGACGGCGATCGCCAGCGTCGTCTTGCCGATGCCGCCGAGGCCGGTGACCGTCACCGTCGACGGGCCGTCGGCGGCCAAGAGGGCCTGGAGGTCCGCCAGGTCCCGGTCACGGCCGGTGAAGGCGGAGGTGAGCGGCGGGAGCCCCACGATCGTCGGCGGCCGGGCCGTCACCGTCACGTGCGCCGTGTCGGCCTGGACGACCGGGCCGTGGAAATTCCCCCCGCGAATACTGTTGTGCACCCGGCCGAGGGTAGCCGCCCGCACTCCCCGACCGCCTCCGTACCGTCACCCGGCCCGCCTCCGTGCCCTCACCCGGCCCGCCTCCGGACCGCCCCCGTCCGCCCCTCGTGCGCCTGCTGTGCGCCGGTGTCTCTGTGGAACGCTTCCCGGACAGACACGGCGAGTTGGGGAGTTTGCATGCAGCACGGGCATACCGATCCGTCGCTCTACCGTTCGGCCGCCGAGGCGATCGCCGCTCCGCCGGAGAAGCTGGCGTACGTGGCCGGGTTCGACCGGTCGGGGCGGCAGCCGGACGCGCTGCTGAGCGTCGACACCGATCCGGACTCGGCGAGCTACGGGAAGGTCCTGAACTTCGCCGAACTGCCCACGCTCGGTGATGAGTTGCACCACTTCGGCTGGAACGCCTGCTCCAGCGCCCTCGCCCACGCCTGCCACGAGAACCCGGAGCGGCGCTACCTGCTGCTGCCGGGGCTGCGCTCCTCCCGGCTGCACGTGATGGACACCCGGCCCGACCCGGTCCGTCCGCGGCTGGTGAAGACGATCGAGGCCGAGGAGCTCGCCGCCAAGGCCGGTTACTCGCGTCCGCACACCCTGCACTGCGGCCCTGACGGCGTCTTCCTCTCCTGCCTCGGCAGCGGCGAGGGCGACGACGGCCCGGGCGGGGTGGCGCTGCTCGACCACACGACCTTCGACGTGCTGCGCGCCTGGGAGACCGAGCGCGGGCCGCAGCACTTCGCGTACGACGTCTGGTGGCACCTGGGCACCAACGTGGGCATCACCAGCGAGTGGGGCAGCCCGCGGATGGTCGAGGACGGGGTGGTGCCGGACCTCCTGCTCGGGCGCAAGTACGGCCACGCGCTGCACTTCTGGGAGCTGGACTCCGGCCGCCACCTCCAGCGGGTGGACCTCGGCGACCAGTACCAGATGGTGCTGGAGCTGCGCCCGGCGCACGACCCGCAGGCGGAGTGGGGGTTCGTCGGGGTGGTCACCAACGTCGAGGACCTGTCCTCCTCGGTCTGGCTCTGGTACCGGGAGGGGCCGGCGTTCACCGCGCGCAAGGTGATCGAGATCCCCGCCCAGCCGGCCAAGGCCGAGGACCTGCCGCCCGCGCTGCAGCCGTTCGGCGCGGTGCCGCCGCTGGTCACCGACATCAACCTGTCGGTGGACGACCGCTGGCTGTACGTGTCCGCCTGGGGCACCGGCGAGTTGTTCCAGTACGACGTCTCGGACCCGTTCCACCCCCGGCTGACGGACTCGGTGCGGCTCGGCGGGATCGCCGCCCGCACCCCGCACCCGGCCGAGCCCGGCCGTCCGCTGAGCGGGGCGCCGCAGATGGTGGAGATCAGCCGGGACGGCCGGCGGCTCTACCTCACCAACTCGCTCTACGGCGCCTGGGACGACCAGTTCTACCCGGACGGCATCGAGCCCTGGATGGTCAAGCTGGACGCCGATCCGGAGGCCGGCGGGCTGAGCGTGGACGAGCGCTTCTTCCCGCACGGCGCCGACTTCCGGGGTCTGCGCGTCCACCAGACCCATCTGGCGGGCGGCGACGCCTCCTCCGACTCCTACTGCTTCCGCTGACTGACCCGGACCCTGATGCCGACACCGGCGCCGGAACCAGAACCGGCGCCGACCGGACCTCAGCGGAAGAGCGCCTGGTCGAACCGCACCTGCGTCGACGGCAGCCCGACTTCCGCCAGCCGGGTGCGGACGGAGCCGACCATGCCCACAGGACCGGTGACGCAGGCCAGGTGCTCGCGCCAGTCGCCGGCCGCCGCGACGGCGTCGGCGAGTTCGCCGACGGTGACCGGGGTGACGGTCAACCACGGCTTGTGCAGGCCGAGTTCGGACAGCGCCTGCCAGTCGTAGAGGTCGCCGCGGTCCCGGGCGCCGACGAACAGATGGACCCGGCGGCCGGTCGGCCGCTGGGTGGTCTGCTGCTCGACGATCGCCTTCATCGGGGCGAGGCCGGTGCCTCCCGCGACCAGCAGCAGGTCGCGGGCGTCTCCGTCGGGCAGCAGGCTGCCGCGCGGCGGGCCGAGGCGCAGCCGGTCGCCGATGGCGGTGTGCTCGACCAGGGCGGCGCTGACCCCGCCGGGGCCGGTGCGGCGGACGTGGAACTCCAGCTCGTTGTCGGACCGCGGGGCGCAGCCCATCGAGTACTGCCGCCAGGTGTGCGGCAGCGCCGGGTGCTCGACGGTGCCGTACTGCCCGGCCCGGTACGGGTAGGGCTCGCCGGTGCGCACCCGCAGCACGGCGAGGTCGGGGCGGCGGCGCTCGTACCCGGTCACCACGGCGTGCCAGTACGGCGGTTCGGTGAGCGCGGAGTCGGCGCCGGCCACCATCGCGCCGACGGCGAAGCGCAGCATCCGCACCCAGGCGCCCTCCAGGTCCTCGGTCCAGCGCCCGCCGGCCCGGTGCCGGACGGCCGCGCACAGGGCCTCCTCGAAGGCCTCGTAGTGCACCGGCCGGACGCCCAGCTTCCGGTGGTCGCGGCCGAGTTGGCGCAGCGTCTGCTCCAGTTCCACCGGGCGGTCGAGGTTGTCGATCAGATGGTGGAAGATCCGTTCCAGGTGGAGCTGCTGGAACTCCATCGAAGCGGGGAAGATCGGTCGCAGGTAGGGGCGGTGGCTGAACATCACCGCGTAGAGGTGGTCGATCAGGTCCGAGAGCGGGGAGATCAGGTCGAGGTCGCGCCGGATCAGGTGCTGGTCGGCGGCGCCGTCGTAGCCGCCGTCCTCGCCGTAGGCGCCGTACCCGAAGTCGCCGCCGCCCGAGGAGGACGGGGCGAGGAGTTGGCGTCGCAGGCGCATCGCGTGATGGCGGGCGATCAGGCGGTCGTACTCGGCGGTGGCGGCGGTGGCGGCGGTGCCAGTGCTCATGCTGCTGCTGTTGTCCATGTCCTGTCCAGTCAACTGCCCGGCCGCCGAACGCGAGAAGGGCCGATCGCCCCGGAGAGACCCGGGACCTTCGACCCATTGCGTCGGTGCGTGCGGTCCGGGATGGTTTTCCGCCACCCCGGACCGCGGCACCCGCGGGCGGGCGCGCCGACGGCGAGGTGCCCCACGCCCTGGTGCTCTCCCACCACCAGGACCCGGGGCACCGCCGTCAGACCGCCGCCCGGCGCGCCTCCCGGCGCTCCAGCCGCCGCTGCCGGCCCTGGCGCAGCGGCTGCTCGGGCAACCATCCGAAGGTGAGACAGGCGCCGACCACCCCGAGCATCATCCCGACCACGAAGCCGCCCAGGTTGGACGTGACCCAGGTGGCCAGCGAGGCCAGTACGGCGAGGATGGAGTAGAACAGCCGCTGCGCCGGGTTGAACAGGATCAGCAGGCCGCACAGCACCATCACCGCGGGCACCAGGTACCCGGCCAGCCCCTCCATCCCGATATGCAGGAGGACGGGCAGCGGGGCCTTCAGGGTGAACAGGATCTCGGCGCCGCCGAGCGTCACCAGCAGCCCGCCCCAGAACGGTCGCCGCCCGCGCCAGTCGTTCCTGACCGGGTGTGCGGCGGGCTCGGCGACGGGGGCCGCCACGGCCTGGGCGGGCGTGGCCGCCGTCCCCTCGGCGGCCACCCCCTCGGCCCGTGCCGCGGTGCCCTCGCCGGTGCCGGCCGGCTCCGGTACGGACTCCGTCATGGTCAGCAGCCCGTGGAGCTGAAGCTCAGCCGCAGGTTGGGCAGCTTGAACCCGACGGCGGTGCTCGCGTAGTTGTGCTGGTTCAGGTGGGTCAGCTTGACGGTGTCGGCCTGCTGGCCGAACACGCCGGGGCCGCCCTTGCCGATCGGACCGGCCTTGGTGTAGGTGCTGGCGTCGCCGCCGATCTCGATGTTGGTGAACTCCGCGTCGCCGGAGAGCAGGTCGGAGTCGGTGGTGAGGTTGCTGGCGGAGACGGGGGTGCCGCCGTCGCCCGCGTGGATCACCAGGTTGACGCCGCCGAGGTCGACGCTCTGGCAGAGGTTGGTGATCTCGGCCTTCTTGATCGCCGAGACCGCGACCAGCACCTGGCCGCCGGTGGAGCCGGCGTTGGGGCTGTCGGGGATCATCGAGTCCAGCGCGCCGAACTGGGCGAAGCCCTCGCCCTCCAGCTTGTCGGCGGTGATGGTGAACGGCATGCCGGAGATGGAGAACTGGGCGGCGAGCACGCCCTGGGCGGTGAGCGCCATCAGGACGCCACCGGCCGCGATGGCCGGAACGGCCATCAGGGCGGTGCGCTTGAGGCGGACCCGTCCTCTTCTCGGCGTGCCCGGCGTCTGCGGGGCCTCGGCCGCCGTGGCGGCGTCCTCGGACATGGCCATGTGTGTGCTCCCTGTGGGTGGATGGGTGTGCAGGCACTTGGCACGTTGTCCTGGCGCGGACAGCGTTCTCCGGCGCGACCGGCCGTCAACCCCTCGGCAGCGGGGTTCTTCCGGTCAGCACGCGGTAAGTAACTGGGAAGCTACTGCTCGGTATTGGCCGGGTCAATACGGGTGCACGAAGGATCTTCACCAGTCCGCGACCCGCTTCGGCCAGTCCCGCACCCCCAGCCGCTCGGCCGCCTCCGCCGGGCCGAGGAACGGCGACAGGCAGAACATGCTCAACACCGGGAGGATCTCCAGCAGTTGTTCGGTCCTTCCGGAGTCGATCCGCCGGTAGATGGCGCTGTAGACGCCACCCACCACCGCGTCCACCATCTCCCTGGACTCCACCCCGCCCGGGAGTTGGGGCACCTCGGAGAAGAACGTGCGGAACCTGGTGAGCAGTTGGGCCCGCTCCCAGCGGCCGGCCGGGCCGACGGCCTCGATCTCGATCACCGCCATCTTCGCGAACGCCGGTGTTCCCGCCAGCAGTTGGAGCATCACCCCGAGACTCTTGCGGATGCCCCGGCACCAGTCGGTTTCGGCCGCGAAGGCCTCCGCCATCCGGCGGATCACCACGCCCGTGCCGTACCGGTGCGCGGCCAGGAAGGCGTCCTCCTTGCCGCTGAACAGCTCGTAGAAGACCGGCCTGGTCACGCCCGCGGCACGGCAGATGTCGCTGATCGTGGCGTGCTGGTAGCCGCGTTCGGCCACGGTCCGCACCAGCCCGTCCAGCAGCCGTTCGCGCTGGGTCGCGGCGACCACGCCGGCGGGCAGTCGGCGCGGCCCGGGCTTGATCGATCGGGCCGGATCACGGCCGGTCCGGGCACCCGGCAGCAGGACCACGTCGGCTCCGCGGAGGTAGTTCCGATCCATCACCAACTCCTGTGTCCTGTATTGACATTGACGGAACACCGGGTTTACAACACTGACAGGTTTCCAACCGGTGGGCCAGCAGGCCCCCACCGGAGGAACCCTCCGGGGGCTCCGACGGCCCGGGCGAACGCCCAGGCCACGGGACCACGGCGGAGGCGGGGACGCGACGGTGGCAGCCGTCCACGTGCCCCACGGCACCGCACGTCCCCGACCGAACGGCGCAGTGCCGCTGGTGTCCACGCCGCCGCCCGTACGCAAGTCAGCACCACCGCACCGCGGTTCCACCGCAAGGTCGCACCACCGCACCACCGCACTGTCGTACCACCGCACCGCCGTACGCGCCCACCCTCGCGTACGTCCGCACCGCCGTACCGCACGGACGGGCCCGTGGCGCCGGGCCCGCCCGCCCCTCGGCCTGTGCCGACGCCCACCGGACGAAGCCCGAAACTCCGGGCCTCCGAAGCGGCGTTCGGCACCGGCCGCCGGTACGAAGCCCCTGGTACGCCATGCACCTCCCCCGCCGTGCACACCACCACACCCGCACGCGGGGATTCCCCCACCCGTCCACCGGACGGAGAGAGGCACCCTCATGCGCATCAGCCGCACCCTCGCCACCGCCGCCCTCGCCTCGCTCGCCCTCACCGGCGCGGCCGTCGCCCCCGCCCAGGCCGCCGGCGCGGTCCTGACCACCGGCAGCCCGAGCGGCCCGGCCGTCGCCGTCGGCGACGTACTGACCGCCAACCTGGTCTCCGGCACCTACGCGACC
The DNA here is from genome assembly GCF_044763205.1 of Kitasatospora sp. NPDC096204. Lineage (NCBI taxonomy): Bacteria > Bacillati > Actinomycetota > Actinomycetes > Kitasatosporales > Streptomycetaceae > Kitasatospora > Kitasatospora sp. NPDC096204. Next base: position 162,643 of record NZ_JBIWFT010000016.1, on the reverse strand, counting down.
TTCAACAACAGCGCCACCGGGACGACCGGCGTCAAGTGTGCCGCCTCCTCCTTCTCGGCGACCGTCACCTCCAACCCGGCCGCGCCGGGCAGCGCCGTCGAGCGGCTCGACACCCAGACCTTCGGGTCCTGCACCTCCAACGTCGTCGGCGTCACCGGCGTCAAGAGCATCACCGTCACCAACCTGCCGTTCACCAACACGGTCAGCGACGCACCCGGCAACCCGGTCAAGCTCACCCCCGGCGCGGCCGGCGTGATGGGCACCACGGTGGTGCTCAACACCATCCTGGGCAGCATCAACTGCAACTACCAGAACAGCACCGGGATCAACGGCACCACCTCGAACACCGGCAACACCATCGGCTTCTCCGGCCAGCCGTTCACCCTGGCCTCCGGCCCGAGCCTGTGCTTCCCGACCGGCTACTTCAGCGCCACCTACGGCCAGGTCATCGACATCACCGCGCCCGGCCAGCCGGTCCTCTTCGTCAACTGACACCAGGGCCCACCCGGCCCGTCGTGACGACGGCGGCGTACGGCCCCCTCACCGGGAGCCGTCCGCCGCCGTACCGCATCGCCCTGCCCAGTCCCCAGGACAACGAACCAAGACGGCGATCCCGAGACGGCGAACCCGAGACAGCGAAGTGACCGGCCGGTAGGGTGGCGCCGCACGGAGACGGCGAACCGGAACGGGGCAGACGGATGAGCGACAACGGCACGGGCTTCTTCACCTCGGTGGCGGACGCCGCCGAACAGCTGGCCGCCACCGGCTACCTGGCCTCCACCTCCGTGGCCACCACCGTGTTCCTCGCCGACCGGCTCGGCAAGCCGCTGCTGGTCGAGGGCCCGGCCGGGGTCGGCAAGACCGAACTCGCCAAGGCGGTCGCCGAGATCGGCCACGCCCGGCTGGTCCGGCTCCAGTGCTACGAGGGCATCGACGAGGCCCGCGCGCTCTACGAGTGGAACCACGCCAAGCAGCTGCTGCGGATCACCGCCGGCCGCGACGAGGGCTGGCAGGACGCCCGCACCGACATCTTCGGCGAGGAGTTCCTGCTCACCCGCCCGCTGCTCACCGCGATCCGCGGCGAGGAGCCGACCGTGCTGCTGATCGACGAGATGGACAAGGCCGACGTCGAGGTGGAGGCGCTGCTGCTGGAGGTGCTCAGCGACTTCCAGGTCACCGTCCCCGAGCTCGGCACCATCACCGCGAGCCGCCGCCCCTTCGTGCTGCTCACCTCGAACGCCACCCGCGAGCTCTCCGAGGCGCTGCGCCGTCGCTGCCTCTTCCTCCACCTCGACTACCCCGAGGCCGAGTTGGAGCGACAGATCGTCCGACTCAAGGTGCCCGGGCTGGACGACACGCTGGCCGAGTCGCTGGTCCGGGTGGTCGGCGCGCTGCGCGCGATGGAGCTGCGCAAGGCGCCGTCCGTCGCCGAGACCATCGACTGGGCCCGCACCCTGCTGGCCCTCGGCGCCGACACCCTGGACGACGCCGTCGTGCGGGACACCCTCGGGGTGATCCTCAAGCACCAGGACGACGTCCGCAAGGCCACCCAGAAGCTCACCCTCGCGTGACGACGCCGCCCCCGGAAGCCGACACCGCCGCCCGCCTCACCGGCCTGGTCCGCGCCCTGCGCGGCCACGGCCTGCCGATCGGCCCGGCCGAGACGGTGGACGCCGCCGCCGTCCTGGACGTCCTCGGCTTCACCGACCGCGAGCCGATGCGGGCCGGCCTGGCCGCCGCCCTGCTGCGCTCGCAGAGCCAGCGGGCGGTCTTCGACGCCACCTTCGACCTGTTCTTCCCGCTCGGCGTCGGCACCCCGGAGGCCGTGCGGGCGGACCCGCCGCCGATCCCCGACGACCCCGAGCCGCCGCGCTTCGGCCGCCCCGACCCGCTGCGCGACCAGCTGCGCGACCGGCTCGCCGCCGCGCTGGCCGCCGACGACCGCGCCACCCAGGCCCGGCTGGCCGGCGAGGTCCTGGAGGCCTTCGGCCGGTACGGCGTCGGCAGCTCGCCCGGTTCCGACGGCTGGTCCGCCCAGCAGGCGCTCGGCCGGCTCGCCCCCGACACCCTGCTCGCCCGCGTCCTCGCCGCCCTGCGCGAGGGGCAGAACACCCGGGACCTCTCGGACCGGGTGCTCGCCGACGAGATCCGCCGCCGCATCCGGGACTTCCGCGCCATGGCCGCCGGCGAGGCCCGCCGCCGGGTCGCCGAGCTGCGCGGCCCCGAGCGGATCGCCGAACGCGCCGTCGCCCCGACCACCGACCTGGTCGACTTCCTCTACGCCGGCCGCACCCAGCTCGCCGAACTGCGCCGCACCGTCCACCCCCTGGCCCGCAAGCTGGCCACCCGGCTGGCCGCCCGCCGCCGCCGCGCCGCCCGCGGCGAGATCGATCTGCGCCGCACCCTGCGCCGTTCGCTGACCACCGGCGGGGTGCCGCTGCGCCCCGCGTACCGGCTGCGCCGCCCGGCCCGGCCGGAGCTGGTGCTGCTGTGCGACGTCTCCGGTTCGGTGGCGGGCTTCGCCGACTTCGCCATGCTGCTGGTGCAGGCGATGAGCGAACAGTTCAGCAAAGTCCGGGTGTTCGCCTTCGTCAACCGCACCGCCGAGGTCACCGGGCTGCTGCGCGGCGGCGACGACCCGGCGCGGCTGGCCGCCCGGATCCTCGCCGAGGCCAAGGTGACGGGCTACCACGGCAACAGCGACTACGGCGCCGCGTTCGGGGAGTTCGCCGAGCGGCACCTGGACGCCGTCGGCCCGCGCACCTGCGTGCTGGTCCTCGGTGACGCCAGGAACAACCAGCGCGACCCCAACCTGGACGCGCTGCGCCGGATCGCCGGCCGGGCCCGCCGGGTGTTCTGGCTCAACCCGGAGCAGCCCTCGCTCTGGCCGACCGGCGACTCCGCCGCGCTCGCCTACGCGGGCGTGGTGGAGATGCACTCCTGCCGCAACGCCCGCCGCCTCGGCGAACTGATCGCCCGCCTGCTGCCGGTCTGACGCCGTCGGCCGCGGCCCTCCGTCCCCGGACGGCCGCGGCCTCCGTCCACGTCCGACCGCGGCCTGGCGCCCCACTACTTGTCGAGGTGCGCCAGGAAGTCCAGCAGTGCCGCGGTCACCTCGGCCGGGCGCTCCTGCTGCGTCCAGTGCCCGGTGTCCGGCAGCCGGACGTGGCCGTGCAGCCTGGGCAGCCGGTCCAACAGGTGGTCCAGCACCGGGCGCGGGACCAGCGCGTTGACCAGGTCCTGCTCGCCCACCACGAACAGCGCGGGCACCTCGACCGTCACCCCGCTGAAGGCGGCCAGGAGTTCGGCGCTGCGGTCGAGGTTGCGGTACCAGTTGAGGCCGCCGGTGAAGGCGCGCTCGCCGTGGGCGGCGTAGTCGGCCGTGAAGACGTCCAGGTCCGCGTCGGTGAGCCAGTCGGGCGGCCGCTCCGGCTCCGGGACGGTGTCCAGCAGCTTCCCGCCCTCGGGGACGATCCACGGCCGCGGCACGCCGTCCGGCTGCTTGCCGCAGAGGATCCGCCGCAGGCTGGCCTTGACGTCCGCGGCCAGCTCGGCGTCGGCCTTGCCGGGCTCCTGGAAGTAGACCTGGTAGAAGCCCTCGCCGAAGGCCGCCCGGGCGGCCTCGAGCGGCCGCGGCCCGCCCACCGGCAGCGGCGGCACGCTCAGTCCGGCCACCCCACGCACCAGGTCCGGCCGCAGCGCCGCGGTGGTCCAGGCGACCGGCGCGCCCCAGTCGTGACCGACCACGACGGCCCGCTCCTCGCCCAGTGCGCCGATCAGCGCGGTCACGTCGCCGACCAGGTGCAGCAGGGTGTAGGCGTCCACCTGCTCGGGCTGGGAGCTGCGGGCGTAGCCGCGCTGGTCCGGCGCGACGACCCGGTACCCGGCCTCGGCGAGCGGCGCGAACTGGTGCCGCCAGGAGTACCAGCTCTCCGGGAAGCCGTGCAGCAGCAGGACCAGCGGCCCCTCGCCCTGCTCGGCGTAGTGCAGCCGTACGCCGTTGACCTCGACCTCGCCGTGCTTGATCGCGTCGTTCAACTCCCGCTCCCTGGTCGGTCGGTCGGGCCGCAACGGCCCCTGTCCGGCCCAACGCCCGGAGGCGCCCGAAGGTTTCCGCGGACCACGACCCACCGGAAGCGGTCGAGGCCGCCCCGGAACTCCGGGACGGCCTCGGCCTCAGATGAAGTGACGTTACGTCAGTTCACGGTGTAGCTGTACGGGATCGCCGCGAGCACCGAACCGGTGGTGTTCAGGACGTTGTTGGCGGTGGCCACGCCGGTCGGGCCGGACACCAGGTACAGCACGCCCTTGACGGTGCTGCCCTTCGGGCCGGTCGGGGTCAGCGTCACCTGGAGCGAACCGGTGGCGCCGGGGGCGACGGTCACCGGGGTGGCGGCCGCGGCCGAGGCGTTCACCGAACCGGCGTACGGGTCACCGGTGCTGGAGGTCAGCGCCGGGTCGAAGGCCTGGGTGTGCGCGGTGGCCGTGATGGTGGAGGTGCCGGCCGGCGCGGAGCCGCTGCCGAACGGGCCGATCTGCTGGACGAAGGTGCCCCAGGTGCCGGGGACGACCGGCTGCTCGGGGGTGCCGTTGTCGGTCACCACCGAGACGGTCGAGCCGTCCTGGGCCTTCTTCAGGTCACCGAACAGGTCCGGCGAGCCGGCGGTGGCGCTCAGCTCGATCTGCGCCGGCGTCGAGGACGCCGCCACGGCCTTGAGCCGGTCGGTGCCCGGGGGCACCAGGAAGGACGGCACGCTGGAGCTGAGGCTCAGCGGCAGGCTGACGGTCGCCGAGGAGCCCTGCGGCACCAGCGGCACGTCCACCCGGCGGTCCAGTCGGCCGTCGGCCGCGATCCGCTGGGTCGCGACGGTGTTGTTGGTGTAGTTCACCTGGACGGTGACCGGCTTGCCGGCCGCCAGCCCGGTGCGCGGGTCGTTCGGCAGACCGGCCGCGGTGGCCTGGTTCTGGTTGAACGCGACGGTGCCGGTGAAGTCCTGGGCGAGCTCCTGGCCGCTGACCGGGCCGAGCACGTTCAGGACGAACCGCCAGCGGCCGGCGGCCGGGTTGACGGCGGTGGCCGAGACGCCGTTGCCGGTGCCGGCCAGGTTGCCCTGGGCGTCGAACTGCCCGTTGCCCTCGATGTCGACCGGGGTGCCGTTCGGGCTGATCAGCGCGCCCTGCATGAGCAGCTTCGAGTCCTTGGGGACGGTCAGGCCGACCCGCAGGTCCCGCTGGCCCTTCGGGACGTCGAAGGCGTAGGAGAAGCTCTGCGTCGGCGAGGAGCTGCGGGCGTTGCCACCGGTGATGGTGCCGGTGAAGGTGCCCTTGCCCTGGTTGACCGGCACCAGGCTGCGCAGCACGACCGGGACGCTGGTGGTGTTGCCGTTGGAGCCGGAGACCAGGACGGCCTCGCTGGAGTCGCCGCTGGTGGCCGGGGTGGTGAGCTGGACCTTGAGGGTCTTGGTCTGGCCCGGCTTCAGGTCGGTGGTGTTCGGGCTCACGGCGCCGGCCGGCACCGCGCGCTGGGTGGCGGTGCCGAGCTGGACGGCGCCGCTGTAGCCGGCCTTGCCGGCCGGGGTGTAGAGGATCGCGGTCCACTCGCCGGCCACCGGGTGCGGGACGTCCACCAGGCCGAAGTTCGCCGGGGTGGCGCCGCCCTGCGGACGGGTGTTGGTCTCGAAGCGGCCCGAGGGGTCGAGCAGCGTCATGCGGACCACCGGGCCGTTGGTGACCGGGTTGGGGGCACCCTGCCAGGCGATCGAGGCCGCGAGGCGGTCGGCGCCGGCCGGGACGGTGAACTTGACCTGCTTCTGCACCCAGTCCGCGCCGTTGGTCGCGTACTTGAAGGTGTCCTTCGAGGACGGGTCCAGCTGGACGGTCTGCCGGTCGCCCGACTGCGGGACGAAGCTGCGGGTCGCGGCGCTGACCGTCTGGGTGCTGTCACCGGTGTTGGTGACGGTCACGTCGGCGGTGTGGGTCGAGCCGGGGGCGCCGGCGATGTCGACCTGGCCGGTGTCGACCACGACGGTCCTGGCGCCGTCGGTGCCGTCCCCGTCGTCGTAGCCGCGCGCGGCCTCGACCGCGGCGCGGACGTTCAGCAGGCCGGCGCCCTGCTCCTCGGCCGGCACGCCGAGGTCGGTGGCGGTACCGGTGAGGAACTTCTTCACCAGCGCCGGGGACGGCGAGTCGCCGCCGTGGGTGTCGCGGTAGGCCTGGATGACCAGGGCCGCGGCGCCGGTGACGAACGGGGCCGACTGGCTGGTGCCGCCGAACGGCTGGATCGGCGAGGGCTGGCCGTTGTAGCCGGTGCAGTCGGTGTACTTGGCGGTGTCCGGCGTGCACAGCGCCCAGTCCGACTCACCGGGCGCGACCAGGTCGACGGTCCGGCCGGCCTGGGTGAAGCCGCCCGAGGAGAGCGCGGAGATGCGGTTGTCGCTCCAGGTCCCGTTGGAGAACTTGGAGGCCGCGTAACCGGTCTGCTGGTAGTTCTGGTTGTCGGTGGAGGCGCCGACCGCGATCACGTACGGGTCGGTGGCCGGGGTGCCGATGGTGCCGCTGATCCCGGCGTCACCGCTGGAGACGGCGACGGTGACACCGGCCTTGACGGCCTGCTCGTTGAAGAGCGAGATGGTGTCGTGCGCGCCGCTGTCCGGGGTGACGTTGCCGCCGAAGGACTCGTTCAGCACGTCGACGTGGGCGACCCGCACCGCGTAGTCGATCGACTGCAGGATCGAGGAGTTGGACATCATCTCGCCGCCGGCCTTCAGCGCGACCAGGTCGGCGTCCGGGGCGAGGCCGCGGATGCGGATGTTGCAACCGGCCGGCAGCGGGTGCGAGGAGTTGACGAACTTGGAGACGTCGTAGACCTGGCGGCCCTGGGCGATGACCGCCGAGGCGTCGCCGAAGGCCTCGGCCGCACCGGTCGGCGCGTCCCAGCCGTCGCCCGCGAAGTCCTGGTAGTCGACCACGGCGTGCGAGCCGTCGGCCCGGATGAAGTCCGGGTTGTTCGGGTCGAGGCCGTCCGCGATGTAGGCGACCTTGACGCCCTTGCCGGTGGCCAGGTCCTCCACGCCGGGCTTGCCGTTGCCGGTGACGGCCCGGGTGGAGTACAGGCCCTCGGGCTCCAGCAGCGGCTTGCCCGGGTCGGAGGGGCAGACCGTGTTGGTCGCGTTCTCCTCGGCGCCCTGACCGTTGCTGCCCGTAACGGCCTGCGGAGCGGCGTCGGCCTTGGGGGCCTTGGCGCCGGCACCGGCGGCGGCGTCCTTGGCCGCCTTCGCCTTGGTGGCGGCCGGCGGGGCGACCTGGACCTGGACGTCCGCCACCACGGAGGAGACGGCCGGGTCCGCCTGGAGCTGGGCGCGCAGGGCGGGGCTGACCGTGGCCGAGAAGGCGTTGCCGACCACGAAGCTCTTGATGTCGGTGCCGCCGCCCGCCTTGACCTTGTTCAGCAGCGGCGCCTGCGTGGAGGCGGTCTTCTGCTGCCGGGCGCCCAGGTGGCCGTGGTCGGCCGGGGCGTCCGCGATCTGGTCCTTCAGGATCACGATCACCGGTACCGGAGCCCCGTCCGCGGACGCCGCCCGGGCGTTCTGCGGATCGGGGGCCGGGGCCGCGCTCGCGATGGTCCCGAGGCTCAGGACCATGGACGCGGTGGTGACCGTGACGGCGGCTGCTAGCTGGGCTTTCCGCCAGCCGATCATATAAATCCTCTCGTCAGATGGATAGTCGAATGGATAGCTGACGCATTCCAACGCACCTGAGAGGATCACGACAAGGGGGTAAATCCCCATCAGAAAGTAAAGTTGACCATCAATCAGTAAAATTCGGGGAGGAAATCGGGCCGAATCCGCATCTTTCAACCGATCGGCCCCGAGCGGATCCGACCCCGTTCCCCCTGGTCAGTACCCGGCGGAACGCTCCTGAGCGTCCGCCAGGTCCTCGGTGGTCGGCGCGTCGTCCTGGGTCAGCCGATGGCGCCAGTAGCCGGTGAAGTCGATGTTCCCCTTCGGCACCCCCTCCCGCTCGACCAGGTGCCGCCGGATCGTCCGGACCGCCCCCGCCTCCCCGGCCAGCCAGACGAAGGGCTCACCGGCCGGCAGCACACCGCCCAGGAACGCCTCGGTCAGCACGGCGCCCGGAGCGGCGCCGTCGCGGTACAGCCACGTCACCTCCAGCTCGGCGCGACTCGTCAGCTCCTGACGCTCCGCCCGGTCGGCGACCTCGATCCACGCGTACGCCGACACCCCCTCGGGCAGCGCCCCGACCAGCGTCGCGAGCGCCGGCAGCGCGGTCTCGTCCCCGGCCAGCAGCACCCAGTCGGCGGCCGCCGCGGCCTCGGCGAACGGCACCGGCGGGGCGTACAGCCCGGAGGGGCCGACCATCCCGAGCCGGTCTCCCGGCGCGGCGCGCAGCGCCCAGGCGGCGGCCGGGCCGCAGTCGCCGTGCAGCACGAAGTCGATCTCGACCAGCCGGGTGCCGGGGCGGCGGCCGCGCAGGGTGAAGCTGCGCAGCAGCGGGCGCCGCTCCTCGGGGATCGCCAGGTAGGCCCGGTACCAGCCCATCGGGTCGTCCTGCCGGGCGGGCAGCAGCGGCTCGCGCTGCCCGGGGCGCGGGAAGCAGAGCTTGAGCTGCTGGTCGGGGGCGGTGCCGACGGCGTCGGGCAGTTCCTCGGCGGCGAAGGTGATCCGGGCGGTGCGGGGCGTGATCCGGCGGACTTCGACGACCTCGACGAAGGTGACGGGCAATGTCATCGCGAAACCCCTTCGGTTGGTAACCTTACGGCATAAAGAGTTGCCGTCGGGGCGATACTTTACGCCATAAGGAGATGCCGGATGACCGTCTACGCCGGGCAGGGCGACGCCCATCGCTCGCTCGCCCTGCTCTGGGGCGCACCCGAGGAGCCGCGCACCGGGCGCAGCGGCCCCAAGCCGGGCCTGAGCGTGGACGCGATCGTGTCCGCCGGAATCGCGGTCGCCGACGCCGAGGGCATGGCCGCGCTCTCGATGCGCGCCGTGGGCGAACGGCTCGGCCGGACCGCGATGGCGCTCTACACCTATGTGCCCGGCAAGGCCGAACTCCTGGACCTGATGCACGACCGGGCGCTCGCCGAAATCCCCACCGGGCGGCGGGTGTCGGGCAGTTGGCGGGATGACGTCACCGCCTGGGCCGAGGAACTGTACGCCTGCTACCTGCGCCACCCCTGGGTGCTCCAGGTCTCGCAGGCCCGCCCGGTCCTCGGCCCGGCCGAACTCACCGCGATGGAGGAGCTGTTGGGCGCGCTGCGACCGGCCGGACTGCCGCCGCTGCGGCTGCGCGGGGCGGTCGCCGCGCTCTGGCAGTTCGTCCGCGGCCTGGCCGCCACCACCGCCGACGCGCGCGGCGCGGCGGCCGCGACCGGGGTCGCCGACGAGGAGTGGTGGGCCGGCCGCTCGGCCCGACTCGCCGAGCTGGCACCGGACTTCGCGGAACGCTTCCCGCTGCTGGTCGCCCTGCAGAGCGCGGGCGGCGGCGCCCCGGAGGACAGCCACCGGGAGGCCTTCCGCAGCGGGCTCGCCGTCCTCCTCGACGGCATCGCGGCGCGGCAGCCGTCGACGGGGGAAGCGCCGGCGGGGGAACCGTCAATGGGGGAACCGCCAGTGCGGCGGCCGTCGGCGGGGGAACCCTCGGCAGGGGGACCTTCGGAACCACTCGTCTAGCCCCGCCGGGCGGCGGGGATCGCCAGCAGGACGCCGAGCGCCACCAGGACGGCGTACCCGGCGGTCTCGTGGCCCTCCGGCACCAGGAACCGGACGAAGCCGAACAGCCGGAAGCCGGCGATCCAGCCGGACACCAGGCCGGAGGCGCCGCCGACGATCAACACGAAACCGAGGTAGCCGAGCAGGGTCTTCATGCTCCCGAGCCTAGGAAGCCGCCCGCGGCCGGACATCCGACTTTCGGTGCGGCCCGGCGCCACCAAAGTCGTCTCCGCCCAGGCGGCTCCGGACGGAGCAGCAGGCCCGGCGCTCCGGCGTCGGCCCGGGTACGTTCGCCGTGTGCTTCCCACCCACGCGGCGCAGAAGAAACGTTCCGTCACCAGGGCCGCGGCCGGCGCCGCCGCCTCCGCCCTGGTGCTCACCGCCGTCGCCTCGTCCGCCCTCGCCCAGGACGCCGTCCCCGCCGTCGGCGGGGAGCGGCTCGGCCGCACCGCCGTCCAGGTCGCGCCGCTGGCCGGGGCGCCCGCGCTGCCGTCCGAGCTGACCGGCCGCTCCTGGCTGGTCGCCGACGCGTCCACCGGCGAGGTGCTCGCCGCCCGCGACGCCCACCTGCCGCTGCCTCCGGCCAGCACCCTCAAGATGCTGTTCGCGGACACCGTGCTGCCCAAGTTCGACCGGGCGCTGGAGCACAAGGTCACCCCGGACGAGCTCGCCAGCCTCGGCGCCGGCAGCAGCCTGGTCGGCGTCAAGGAGAACCTGCCGTACCGGGTCGAGGACCTCTGGCGGGGCGTGTTCCTCAGCTCCGGCAACGACGCCGTCCACGTGCTCGCCCACATGAACGGCGGCATCCAGCAGACCGTCGCCGAGATGCAGGAGCGCGCCCGGACACTCCAGGCCCGCGACACCAAGGTGATCTCCCCCGACGGCTACGACATGGACGGTCAGGTCTCCTCCGCCTACGACCTCACGCTCTTCGCCCGGGCCGGGCTGCGCAACGCCGACTTCCGCTCCTACTGCTCCACCCGCACCGCGCGCTTCCCCGGCGGGCTGGACAAGATCACCGGCCAGCGCACCAGCTTCGACATCGCCAACACCGACCGGCTGCTCGGCAAGTACCCCGGCCTGATCGGCGTCAAGAACGGCTACACCACCAACGCGGGCGCCACCTTCACCGGCGCCGCCGCACGCGACGGCCGCACCCTGCTGGTGACGGTGATGCACCCCAACGTGCAGGGCGCGGTGTACGACGAGGCCGCCAGCCTGCTCGACTGGGGCTTCGCGGCCGCCGGCAAGGTCCAGCCGGTCGGCAAGCTGGTCGACGACACCGCCGCTCCCTCCCCCGGCGCCACGGCCCAGGGCCAGGGCCGGTCCGAGGCCGACGAGCAGCTGCCGCCCTGGTCCCGTCCGCCGGTGGCCGACGGCTCCGGCTTCGGCCTCGCCCCCGCCGTCTGGACCGCCGCCGTCCTGGGCACCGCCCTCGCCGCCTGGGCCGTCTCCCGTGCCGCCGCCCGCCGCCGCACCGCCCCGGGCGCACCCGCGGCCGCCCCGGGGCACGACGGGGGCGGCGCCACCGGCGTCGGCAGGCGCGGCCTCACCCGCCGGGCCCGCGCCCTGGTCCGCTCCGCCCGGGCCGCCCGTGGCCGCGGACCCCGGTGACCGAGCGGACATCCCGGCCGGGCGGGCCACACCGGTGGCCGTCGTCCGCGGGACGGCCCGGCCGGGTGTCCCGCGCCGACCGGCCCCAGGGCGTGTCCGACAATTCGCGCCGGGCGGGCACTGTCGGACACGCCCTAGACTTCCGGCCATGACCACGCCCGACTCCTCCCCCGCGGCCCGGCTCGACCGGATCGTCCGGCTCTCCGCCGGGAGCTACCTGCTCGTCACCACCTACAAGAAGGACGGCACCGCCGTACCGACCCCGGTGTGGGTGGTGCGTGACGGGGAGGCCCTGGGCGTCTGGACGGTCGCGGACTCCTGGAAGGTCAAGCGGATCCGCAACCGCTCCGACGTGCTGGTCGGCCCGTGCGACGTCAAGGGCCGCCCGACCGGCGAGCAGTACCCCGCCACCGCCGAGATCCTCGGCCCCGAGCGCACCTCCGCCTACCGCACCCTGCTGCGTCAGAAGTACGGCCTGCTCGGCGTGCTCACCCTGCTCGGCAGCCGGCTGCGGCGCGGCGAGCGCGGCACCGTCGGCATCCGGATCACGCTCACGGACTGACCCCACCCGGCCCCCGGGCCGGGCGAACGGGCGGCGGCCGGGTTCGCTAACCTCCGGGGATGGCCACCTCCCCCCGCCCCGTTCGGCTCACCACCCGGCTCGTCGACGGACTCGTCTGCGCCTACGCCCCGGCCCCCGACGCCGTGGGCGTGCTGTCGCCCGCCGTGGCCTGCCGGCCGGCCGCCGGGGACGAGGTCGTCGGCCACACCGTCGCCGCCGACCTCCGGCACGCGTACTACACGACCCTGGACGCCGCCGTCTGCGTGGCGACGGCGGACGGCGCCGAGGTCTGGCGGTCGCGGTTCGAGCCGGAGGGGCACTCCGTCCACGGCCACCGGCCCGCCTGCGAGCTGTCCCCGGACGGACGGGTGCTCTGGGTCTACCGGCCCGACGTGCTGGCGGGCCGCGACCGGCCGGACCAGTGGGTCGCCGTGGACGCCGCGACGGGAGCGGTCCTCGCCCGGACGGACCTGGAGACGGCCGGGCACGGCGGCATCCAGCTTCCGCACCCGGCGAGCGGCCGGATCTTCCTCAACGTGGGCGAGGGACAGGACGGCACGGTCGTCCATCACGCGTCGCTGGTCGACGGCCGGATCGAGCTCGTCGGCTACCCCTGGGTCGACCGGTGCCTCATCGACCTCTCGCCCGACGGCCACCGGTTCCTGACCGTCGACCACGCGCAGAACGACCTCACCGTCCACACCTTCCCCGGGGGCGAGGTGGCGTTCACCCTGACGGCCGAGGACTTCGGGCACGACCCGGAGGCCGTCTGCCTGGAGTGGAGCGGCGGCTACCTGACCGCGGACACGCTCGTCGCCACCCTCGTCGGCGAGACCGAGGACGAGCAGGACTGGTTCGGGCACTACCTCGTCGACGCCCGGTCCGGCCGGATCCGGGGCGGGTTCGACGCCCACACGGCGGAGCCGTACGACGTCCTGCCGCTCGGGGACGGCTCCTGGCTCACCACCGACTCCTCGGGCCACCCGGTCCGCTGGACCGCCACGCCCTGAGGAGTGCCGCGGGCGGGGGTGGCAGGCTGACGGCCATGGACGAGAACGAGGCCGCGCCGCTCCCCCTGCTGGTGGTCGACGGCGCGAACGTGGTCGGGTCGGTGCCGGACGGCTGGTGGCGGGACCGGCGGGGTGCCGCCGAGCGGCTGCGGGACGCGCTGGTCGCCGTCGCCGGGCGGGGTGTGCCCGAGCTGCCGGGACCGCTGGAGGTGGTCCTGGTGGTGGAGGGCGCGGCCCGGGGTGTCGCCGGGGTGCCGGGGGTGCGGGTGGTGGAGGCGAGCGGGAGCGGGGACGACCGGATCGTGGAGCTGGTCCGGGACGAGAAGGCCCGCCACCCTGCCCGCACCTATCTGGTCGCCACCGCCGACCGCGAACTGCGGGCCCGGGTCGGCGCGTTGGGCGCCGCCGCCACCGGGCCGCGCAGCGTGCGGCCGTAGGACCTCAGTCGGCCTGGACGGCGTACATGCCCCAGTGGATGGACGGGTCCGAGGTGTGCGCGGTGAACAGCAGGTCCTGGCCCGGGCGGGCGGGGACCTCCACCGAGCCGATGCCGGTCGAGTCCGTCGGGCACTGGACCGTGAAGTCGGCCGGCGCCTCGCCGCCGATGTGCACGTCCACCGAGCCGCCGCCACGGCAGCCGAGCGTGAACGTGAACGGCAGCGACGGGTTCACCGAGGCCGACACGGCGCCGCCGTCGCCGATCCAGTCCGGAATCCAGAGCAGCGCCTCCGGCCCCGGGTGCGGCAGGATCTCGCCCGTCCCCGGCTGGCCCAGAGCCCCGGCCGGAGCCGTGGCCCCGCCCGTGGCCGGCTCCGCCACCGCCGACCCGGCGACGGCGAGAACCGCCCCCACCGCCCCCGCCACCGCCACGAAGCCGCGCTTCTTCATACGCTTCACCGCTGATTCCCCCTTCGGTGTCCCTTGGTCGTACGCCTGGTGTTCGGCGCACGGAGCAAACCTACGACGCCCCACTGACAGACCACGTCTGCCCGGAGGAGACCTGTCTGGCGCCACCGTCACCGGCCCGCGCGGTGTGCGGAACCGACCGCTCCCAGGGGCGGCCGGCGGCGTGGCCGCCCTCCAGCAGCGGGATCAGCTCGAAGGAGACGTCGCTGAGCCCGCCGAAGGTGTGGCGGTGCGGGCCCGGGGCGGTGTGGCCGGTGGCGTAGCCCGCGAGGTTCCAGGTGTACACCGGAACGTCCTCGGGGACGAAGGCGAACGGGTCGGTCCGCGACGGGTGGGCCTGCTCGTCGGTCACCACGACCACCCGGTCGTGTTCCCGGTAGCGCCGGCGGACCACGGCGGCCGTGTCGGTGCCGCCCATGTCGCGGAAGAGCCGCAGGGTCCCCAGGACGGACGGCTCCGGTTCGACCGCCCGGCTGCCGGTGCCGAACTGGAACAGGTCGGCCTGTTCGGCCCGCAGGGCCAGCGCGGTGCCGAAGAGGGCGGCCGTGTCCGCCCGGTTGAGCCGCGTCCGGGCCGACGGCTGGTCGAACATCGAGCCCGAGCGGTCCACCAGCACCAGGGTGCGGCCGGGCAGCGCGGGAACCCTGGCCAGCGAGTGGCCGAGGGCGCTCTCCAGCGCCTCGGACCAGCGCGCGGAACCCGCCGCGCGGTGGGCGGCCAGGAAGCGGAACGGGAACTGCCGGGAGCGCCGGACCTCCTCGCCGTCCGCGATCCGGCCGGCCACCCGCGCCGCCACCTCGTCGCCGACCCCGGCCTGGTCGAAGTTGCGCAGGTTGCGCACCAGTGCCATCAGGCCCATCGAGGGGATGACGGCCTCCCAGACGGCGGCGTCCAGCGGGCCCTGCAGCCAGCCGGCCAGTGCCTCCCAGGTCATCCCGGCGTCGGCGAGGCGCTGCGCGCCGCCGGGCTCGGTGACCAGCGCTCGGCGGTCGGCCCGCGGGACGGCGAGCAGCGCGTGGTGGGCGCTCAGCAGGTGCTCGCCGGCGGGCGGCTGGGCGCGGTCCGGGTGGTGGCGGCGGTCCAGGGCGTACCGGAACAGTGCGCCCTGCCAGGGCCTGTCCGGGTCGGGCGCGGGGTGGGTGAGCTCCAGGACGTCGCCGAAGCGGAAGCCGTGCGAGGGGGTGTCGTACTTCAGCAGGGCACGGCCCGTGTAGAGCCGGCGCACCGCGTCGCCGATGCCCCGGCGCAGCGGCTGGGGCAGCCGGCGGCCGTACCGGCCCGTCCAGTACTCCAGCAACTCGCCAGGCTCGTCAGGGCGTTGGAGTACCGCGTCGACGGCCTGCCGGGAGTGCCCGGCGGCTCCTGCCGCGGCCCTGGCGTGGACGAACTCGGCGGCGCCGACCAGGGCGGCGGTGCGGATGCGGAACTCGGTGCGCAGCCGGCGCAGCAGGTCGAGGGTCCACTCGGGGGCGCTCACGGCGTGCTCGCGGACCAGTCGCCGGTAGCGCTCGTCGCGTTCGGCGGCCGCCTCGTAGAAGCTCTCCTGTCCGTACAGGTGGGTGACGGCCAGCAGGAACAGCTCCTCCTTCGGTTCCCGGAGGTGGCCGGTGCCGCCCTGGTGGTTGGTGACCGCCGCTCCCGGGGCGGCCTTCGCGGTGCCCGCCCTGCGGACGACGGGGGGCGGTGCCGAGCGCAGGTGCTCGACCGCCGGAATCGGCCACAGGTCGCCGGTGGCGAGCGGGGAGGACACCCCTCGCCTGGTGAGTCCCGGTAGTTCTCGCTGGATCTCGGCCCTGGTGGCGGCCTTGGTCCGTTGGCGGTTGAACCGGGTCATGCAGAGGTCCCCCTGGTGGGTGGTCAGGCTGAGGCGGGCGCGCAGGCGCGGGGTGCGGGGTGCGGGGCACGGGCTGAAGCGGGCGCCTCCCGGGATCAGAGGTGGCACCGGGTGCACTTGGTTTCGTCAGGAAGTAACCGGGGCCGGGGCGCATCGGGAGGCGCCGTCCGGGACGCTACCCGCTCGGGCCGCGGCCGTCATCCGAATTGATCGGCGCTCCGATTTCGGACCGTACGGGAACCGATCGCGGTGCCCGTCCGACTGCTGGGGCGTGAGTGCGAAGTCGCCGGGTGTCCGGCCGTTGAGTGTGCTGGCGGGGTTCGTCCTGCTGCTGGTGGTGGTGTTCGTGGTGGCCTACGGGGTGGGACGGCAGGTCGGGCCGGTGGCGCCCGGGTTGCGGCCGAGCAGCGGGGGCGGCGCGTCGCCCGGGATGGGCGGGCACGACATGGGCGGGATGCGATGAGCGCCGTCGCCGAGCCCGTGGTCGCCACCGATCTGGCGGTCGGCGGGATGACCTGCGCCGCCTGTGTGGGCCGGGTCGAGAAGCGGTTGGCCCGGATCGAGGGCGTGACGGCCGGGGTGAACCTGGCCACCGGGCGGGCCCGGGTGCTGCATCCGGCCGGGGTACCGGTCGCGGAGCTGGTCGCGGCCGTCGAGCGGGCGGGCTACACCGCCGAGCCGCTGCCCGCGGGGGCGCCGGTCGGGGTCGCGGCCGAGGAGCCGGACGACCGGTGGCGGCTGCTGGTCACCGCCCTGTCGGCCGTCCCGGTGCTGGTGCTGTCGATGGTGCCGTCGGCGCAGTTCACCGCCTGGCAGTGGGTCTGTTTCGCGCTCGCCGTCCCGGTGGTGACCTGGGGGTCGGCCGGTTTCCACCGTCGGGCCTGGCAGGGGCTGCGGCACGCGGCGGCGACCATGGACACCCTGGTCAGCCTGGGCGTGGTGGCCTCCTTCGGCTGGTCGGCGTACGCGCTGTTCCTCGGCGGGGCCGGCGATCCGGACATGCGGATGCCGTTCTCGCTGACCGCCGACGGCGGCGGCACCGCGCACGTGTACCTGGAGGCGGCGGTCGGCGTGCCGCTGTTCGTGCTGGCCGGGCGGCTGCTGGAGGGCCGGGTGCGCCGGCGCAGCGGGTCCGCGCTGCGGGCGCTGGCCGAGCTGGGCGCCAAGCAGGTGTGCCTGCGGGGGGCGGACGGCGAGGAGCGCCTGGTGCCGATCGAACTGCTACTGCCCGGGCAGGAGTTCGTGGTGCGGCCCGGCGAGCGGGTGGCCACCGACGGGGTGGTGGTCGAAGGGGGTTCGGCGCTCGACCTGAGCCTGCTGACCGGGGAGAGCGTGCCGGTCGAGGTCGGCCCCGGGGATCCGGTGGCGGGCGCGACGGTGAACGTCGGCGGTGCGCTGGTGGTCCGGGCCACGGCCGTCGGCGCGGACACCCAACTGGCCCGGATCACCGCCCTGGTGGCGGAGGCCCAGGCCGGCAAGGCGCGGGCGCAGCGGCTGGCGGACGCGGTGGCCGGGGTGTTCGTGCCCTGTGTGCTGGCGGTCGCGGCGAGTGTGCTGGGCTTCTGGCTGGGCGCGGGCGCGGCCCCGCAGGCGGCGGTGACGGCGGCGGTCGCGGTGCTGGTGGTGGCCTGCCCGTGCGCGCTGGGGCTGGCCACGCCGACGGCGCTGCTGGCGGCGACGGGGCGGGGCGCGGAGCTGGGCGTGCTGGTGCGCGGCCCGGAGGTGCTGGAGAGCCTGCGCCGGGTGGACACGGTGGTGATGGACAAGACCGGGACGCTGACCACCGGCCGGATGGAACTGGCGGACGTCACCACCACCGGCGGCCTCACCGGGGACGAGGCCCTGCGCCTGGCCGGCGCGGTCGAGCACCGCTCCGAGCACCCGATCGGCCGGGCGGTCACGGACGCGGCGCGGGAGCGCTGCGGACCGCTGCCCGCGGCGGAGGGCTTCCGGGCCGCCACCGGTCTCGGGGTGTCCGGAACGGTCGAGGGCCGGGCCGTACGGGTGGTGCGGCCCGACGACACCGCCCTGCCGCCGGACCTGGCCGAGGCGGCCGCGCGGGCCGGGAAGGCCGGCCGCACGGCCGTCGTGGTCGAGCTGGACGGGCGGCCGGCGGCCGTGCTGACGGTCGGCGACACGCTGCGCCCGGGCAGCTGGCGGGCGCTCCACCGGCTGCGCGGGCTGGGCCTGGAGACCGTCCTGCTGACCGGGGACGGCCCCGGCGCCGCCCGGGCGGTGGCCGCCGAGCTGGGCATCGAGGGGGTGCACGCCTCGGCCTCCCCCGAGCACAAGGCCGAGGTGGTCGCCGAACTGCGCGCCGCCGGGCGGACCGTGGCGGTGGTCGGCGACGGCGTCAACGACGCGGTGGCGCTGGCCTCGGCGGACCTCGGGGTGGCACTGGCCTCCGGCAGCGACGCCGCGATCGGCGCGGCCGGGCTGACCCTGGTGCGCGGTGACATCGAGGCGGTGGTGGACGCCGTACGGCTGGCGCGGCAGACCCTGGCGACCATCCGGGCCAACCTGCTCTGGGCCTTCGGCTACAACCTGGTACTGATCCCGCTGGCGGCCGTCGGACTGCTCAACCCGATGCTGGCGGCGGTCGCCATGTCGCTGAGCTCGCTGCTCGTGGTGGGCAACAGCCTGCGGCTGCGCACCTGGGAGCCGGGGCGGGGCAAGAGCCGAGGGGGACGCCGGTGAGGGTGTCCGAGAGGTTCAGGGTGGCGGGCCCGCCGGTCGGCGCGGCGGCCCTGGCGCTGGTCCTGCTCACCGGGTGGACGGCGGTCGGCGGGGCCGGCCGCACCCGCCCGGTGGAGGCCGGGCCGGGCTGGGTGCTGCTGCCGACGGCGGGCGCGTCCGCCGCCACGGCGGCCTTCTTCACGGTCCGTAACCCGGGCGACGTGCCCGACGAACTGACCGGCGCCAGCTGGGAGTTCGGCGGCCGGATCACCCCGAAGCGGCATCTGCACCAGGGCGCGGCGGGCCGCTGGGAGCCGGCGCCGGCGCTGCCGGTGCCGGGCCGCGGCGAGCTGCGGATGGCCCCGGAGGACGCGGACCTGATGATCGCCGACCCGCCGCCGCTGCGGGCCGGCCAGTGGGTGGAGTTCACCCTCACCTTCCGCCACAGCCCGCCGCTGCGGCTCGGCGCCCGGGTGCTGCCCGCGGCCGAGCGGCCGCGCTGAGCAACGGCGAACGCGACGGCGAAGGCCCGGGCCGCTCCCACCGGCCCGGGCCGCTCCCACCGACTCGGGGCAGCCCCACCGACTCGGGCCACTCCCACCGACTCGGGGCAGCCCCACCGATTCGGGCCACTCCCACCGACTCGAGGCAGCCCCACCGGCTCGGGGCAGCGCTCAGGACGGGCGCTCCCCGAGCGTCTCCTCGACCTTCCGCCGCGGGGTGGCCGCGCCGGACGGGCCGTAGCCGGCCCGCAGCACCAGCTGGACGTGGCCCGGCCCGCTGTCCGGGTCGCGCAGCGCCCAGCGGGTGTCAGGCCACTCGATCGCCTGGTGCCAGATGGTGAGCCGGACGCCGTACGCCGTGGCCAGCAGCCAGACCCGCTCCAGCGCCTGCCCGGTGCGCAGCCAGTCCAGCGGGCCGTCGCCGGGGGTGGTGAGGGTGCACAGCTGGGGCAGCGCCTCGAAGCGCCGGGACGGCTGCGCGGGGGCCTCCGGCGGGCGGCCGCCGAACTCGCGCATCGGCACCCGGGCGTCGTGGTCCTGCGGGCCGAGCGCGGCGTGCGGGATGCCGTCCTCGGCGGTGCCGTCGTCGGACCGCAGCCAGGCCCGCGACTCGGCGGTACGGGCCGGGTCGGCGGCGTTGCGGCTCTCGGCCTCGGCGGTGAGCGCCTGCACCCGCCGTACGCCGTCCTCCTCCAGCGCGGCCAGCGTGACGCCCTCCTCGCGGGCGGCGTCGATCAGCTCACCGATCACCGCCTCGGGCACGTCGCGCTGGGCGAACGGCTCGCGGCTGGAGTGCCGGGCGGCGATGGCGGGGTAGAGGTCCCGGCCGAAGGGCGTGAGTTCGGCGGCCGGGCGGGAGAGGTCGAGCACGGCGAGCAGTTCGGGCTCGGCGGCGTCCGGCAGCAGCCGGACCAGTGGTTCCCGGTCCAGCTGCCCGGCCGCCACCCGCAGGTTGAACACGGCCGCGCCGACCGCGATGTGCACCGCGGCGCCGACCGGGTCGGCCAGCGGCACGGAGCGCGCGGTGTCGGCGTACACGGCGAGCCCGCGCCCGTCCGGGGTCGGCACGAAGCGCCAGGGCTGGCTGTTGTGCAGCGACGGCGCCGCGCCGCCGGCGGCGGCGAGCAGGCGCAGGTCGGCCGCACTGAGCATCTGGGTGAGAGCCGGGTCGAGCGTCATGGCGATCCACTCCTTCAACCACGGGGCGTCGGCTTCGCCTCCGGGCACGCGCACCCGCCAGGAGGTCCCGCTGCTTCCGAGCGTGCGCGCCCGGTGGGGCCCGAGGACAGGGCCCTTGGGCCCGTCCTTCGGCCCGTCATCAGGCCCGTCCGGTGGATCCGGGACGGGGGCGGGATCCACCGGACGGGCCGCTCCGTCACCCGTGCGGGACGACCGCGACGGGGGCCTCGGCGTGGTGCAGTACGGCGTGCGCGACCCGGCCCAGCCGGGGGCCGATCTCGATCGGGCGGCGGCCGCGGCCGAGGACGACCAGCGCGGCGCCCGCGGAGGCCTCGACCAGGGCGCGGGCGGCGCCGAGCTGCACGTCCTCGACCACCTCGACCTCCGGGTGCTGCTCGCGCGGGCCGGCCAGGGCGAGCGAGAGCAGCTTGGCCTCCAGCGCCTCCAGCTGGGCGAGCTCGGCCGCCGGGACGGCGCCGCCCGCGTAGCCGAACACCGGCGGGAGGTCCCAGCCGTGCACCGCCCGGACCCGGGCGCCGCGCAGGGCCGCCTCACGGAAGGCGAAGTCGAGCACCTCCGTCTCGGGGGTGTGGGCGTCGACGCCGACCACCACCTCGCCCTCGCCGGCCTCGCCCTCCTCGCGCACCACGACCAGCGGTACGCTGCTGTGCCCGGCCACCGACATGCTGACCGACCCGAGCAGCAGGCCGGTGAAGCCGCCGCGGCCGCGCGAGCCGAGCACCAGCAGCTCCGCCTCCGCCGCGGCGGCCACCAGACCGTCCACCGGCGCGTCCAGGACGGCGTCGGTCCCCACGGTCAGGTCCGGGTGCAGGCGGCGGACGTCCTCGGCGGCCTCGGCGAGCGTGTTGCGGACGGCCGCGGGCAGGTCGTCCTGCTCGGCGAAGGAGGACACCCCGTCGGTCAGCCACGGCCAGGCGTGCACCAGGCGCAGCGAGGCGCCGCGGCGCACCGCCTCGGCGGCGGCCCAGTGGACGGCCGCGGTGCTCTGCGGCGAGCCGTCGACCCCGGCCAGCACGGTTGACGTCATGAGAGTTCCTCCACACTGTCGACACGCTGTCGACGCTCGGCGGTTCGGTGCGGGCCGCGGTGCGCTCTGACGCCCCGTCCGCTCCTTCCCCACCCTGGCAGTGACGCAGGACCGGCGGCAGAGGCCGCAGGACCCCCTGCGGCGGGACGAAAGGCCCCGCCCGACGGAGCCTACGGCCGACCCCGCCGTCCCCACCAATGACACGGCAACCGGTGCCCGGCTCCTGCCGCCCCGCCCCCCGCGGCGTCCTGCCGCGTCGTCACCACCTCACCGCCGTCCCGCTCCGTCCCGCGTCGTCACCACCTCACCGCCGTCCCGTTCCGTCCCGCGTCCACCGGAAGGCCGGCACACGACGCTGACACCCCGGGCCCGCCGGCCGCCCGGATCCCTCCCCGGCCCGGTGCCGGGTCCCCCGTTCGGTCTATCGTGTAATGGACATTCCCGCTGGTCGGACGGCGCCCGAGCCGGGCCGGGCGGTGGGAGCGGCCGTCCGCAGGGCGGATGGGGCACGTCCGGACGGTGGACGGGCCGGTCAGGGCGGCACGACGAGGAGGACAGCGGTGGGCGGAGCGGACGGCAGCGCGACGGGTGGCGGCGCGCGGATGCCACGGCTGCGCCTGGACGAGCTGCTGGAGGAGCTCCAGGGGCGGATCGACGCGGCGCGCGGCACCCAGAACCGGGTGCACAGCCTGCTGGAGGCGGTGCTGGCGGTCGGGCGGGAGCTGGACCTGGCGCAGGCGCTGCACCGGATCGTGGAGGCGGCGGCCGACCTCGTGGACGCCCGGTACGCGGCGCTCGGGGTGATCGGGCCGGACGGGCACACCCTGTCGCAGTTCCTGACGGTGGGCCTGACCGAGGAGGAGATCGCCGAGATCGGCCCGCCGCCGTCGGGCCGGGGCATCCTGGGCGAGCTGATCCGCGAGCCGCAGCCGCTGCGCTGCCCGGTGCTGTCCGACCACCCGGCCTCGGTCGGCTTCCCGGCGAACCACCCGCCGATGCACACCTTCCTGGGGGTGCCGGTGCGGGTGCACGGCGAGGTGTTCGGCAACCTCTACCTGACCGACAAGCGCGGCGGACTGGACTTCGACGAGGACGACGAGGCGGTGATCGCCACCCTGGCGGTCGCGGCCGGCGTGGCGATCGACAACGCCCGGCTGTACGAGGAGGCGCAGCTGCGCCAGCGCTGGCTGCGGGCGAGCACGGAGATCACCCGCAGCCTGCTGTCGGGGGCGCCGCGGCTGGAGGTGGTCGAGCTGATCGCCCGCCGGGCGCGGGAGATCTCGGGCGCCGAGCTGGCGGACGTCTCGGTGGCGCTGGCCGGCCCGGAGGAGCGGGCCGAGGAGCTGACGGTGGAGGTCGCGCTGGGCGGCACGCCGTCGGCGCGGCTGGGGGTGACGGTGCCGGTGGACGGCACGCTGTCCGGTGCCGCGTACGCCTCCGGCTCGCCGGCCACGAGTGACGAGCTGGCCTGCGACGACCGGTTCAGGGCCGGCCCGGCGGGCCGCTTCGACGGGCTGGGCGCGGCGGTGGCGGTGCCGCTGGGCACCGGTGCCGGGTACGGGCGGGGTGTGCTGCTGCTGGCCAGGGCACAGGGGCAGCCGGCCTTCGGGCCGGAGGAGACCGGCCCGCTGCTGGGTTTCGCCGACCAGGCCGCGCTGGCCCTGGAGCTGGCCGAACGGCGGCGCGACGCCGAGCAGTTGAACCTGCTGGAGGACCGTGACCGGATCGCCCGGGACCTGCACGACCTGGCGATCCAGCGGCTGTTCGCGACCGGGATGACGCTGCAGAGCGCGGGCCGGCTGATCGAGAGCCAGGCCGCGGCGGACCGGGTGGCCCGGGCGGTGGCCGACCTGGACGAGACCATCAAGATCATCCGCTCGACCATCTTCGGCCTGCGCGCCCACAGCGAGCCGGACCGCGGTCTGCGCGCCCGTGCCACCCGGGTGGTCACCGATGCCCAGGGCCCGCTCGGATTCCCGCCCCGGCTGAGCATGGAGGGCCTGCTGGACACCGACGTGCCGCAGGAGCTGGCCGGGCACGTGGTCGCCGTCCTCGCCGAGGCGCTCAGCAACGCCGCCCGGCACGCCGGGGCGTCCCGGGTCGAGGTGACGCTGCGCGCCCTGGCCGGGCGGGTGGTGCTGACCGTGACGGACGACGGTGTCGGCGTGCCCGAGGGCGGGCGGCGCAGCGGGCTGCGCAACCTCGCCGAGCGCGCCGACCGGGCCGGCGGCTCGTTCACCGTCGACCCGGCCGAGGGCGGCGGCACCCGGCTGGTGTGGGAGGCCCCGATCGGGTCCTGAGGACCCCTCCCGACGCGGAGGCCCGCCGCCGCCGGGGCCGGCCCCGGCGGCGGGCCAGGGCCGTCAGCCCCGCAGGGCCCGCAGGAAGCCGAGCAGGTGGGCGTTGAACTCCTCCGGCCGCTCCATGTTCGGGTAGTGCCCGGTGTCCTCGACGATCACCGCGCGCCCGTCGACGACGGTGCGGACGACCCGCTCCGCCAGGCCGATGTGGTCCACGGAGTCGATGCCGCCGTTGATCGCCAGCAGCGGGACGGTGATCCCGGTCAGCCGCTTCCAGGTGTCCGTCACCGGCACCAGGTACTGGGGCTCGTCGGGGGTGTGCTTGGCGACGGTGTTCCGGGTCATCTCCTTGAGCCGGCGCACCACTTCGGGATCGACCTCGTCCAGGCGGCGGTGCGGCCCGGAGGCGAGGCGGGTGAAGGAGTCGAGCCAGCGCTCGCCGTCGCCCTCGGCCAGCGCGGCGTTCTGCTCGTCGCGGAGTTCGCCGAGCCACGGGTCCTTGAACTCGGACTCGCCGGTGCCGTTGCCGCTGATCACCAGCGCGCGGACCAGCTCGGGGTGTTCGAGGGCCAGGTCGAGGGCGATCGTCCCGCCCATGGAGAGCCCGACCACGACCACCGGGCCGAGGCCGAGGTGGCGCAGCAGGTCGGCCAGGTCGTCGGCCGGGCGGAACGGCCGGCTCGCGTTGGCGGAGGCGCCGTGGCCGCGGGTGTCCGGTGCGATCACCCGGTACTCGGGCAGCAGGGCGGGGAGCTGGTCCGCCCAGCTCCGGTGGTCCAGCAGGCCGCCGTGCAGCAGCACCAGCGGTTCGCCCGTACCGGCGTCGAGGTAGGCGAGGCGGCCGTGGCCGCTGTCGAAGGAGCGCAGGTCGTCGGGGGAACCGGTCGCGGCGGATTCAGTCATGACGCGATTTTAGGTTCGAGTGACCTGCCGGCCCCGGGCGGGTGCCGGGGCTCCTCGCCGGGCGCCGAGCGGCCCGGCGGAGGAGGAACGGCGGGCCCGCGCCCGGGAGTTCGCCGTGCCAGCCGAGGCCACCCGCTCGTCCACTCCGATCCGGACACTGCGGCGTACGCCCAATTCCCGCACACCGCCGAGGAGTTGCCCGGGCCGCCCGAGGGTGCCGGCGGGGCTCAGGCGAGGCAGCGGCCGATGACCAGTTCCGGACGGATCCGGATCCGTACGGTGTCACCCGCGTCGGCGCTCCTGCCGGCCGGGCGGACCTGGGCGCGGCCGAGGACGGTGACGAACCAGCCGGAGCCGTCCCGGCCGTCCACCTCGTCGGCCTCGAAGGCGATCACCGCGCCGTCGACGGCCCTGGCCAGTTCGGAGCCGGCCGGCGCCGAGAGCAGCACGCCGCCGGGGCCCAGCCGGAACGGCACAGGCAGGACGGCCGGGAGGGCGTCGACGGTGTAGACCACCCGGCCGACGTCGGCCCTGGCCAGCAGCTCCAGCGAGCGCCTGCGGTCGAGTTCGCGGAGTTCGGGAAGGTCGTACGGGACGGGCCGGGGGAACGGGAGGTGGTCGCGGTTCATGCGAGCGATGCTCGCCCGCGACCGGGCCCGGTCGCGAGGGCCGATGGTCCCGGCGAGGGCCCGCTCCGAGGAGCGCCGACCCCGGGACCGAAGGCCCGTTCGGCCCCGAACGGCACCAAACAGGCCCGAACAGTACCGAACGGGCCCAAGCGACACCAAACGGGCCCGAACGACACCGAACGGGCCCGGACAGCCGCGAACGGCCGGGTCAGTACCGGCCGGAGCGCAGCCCGGAGGACTGCGGGGCGGCGGCCTGGCGCAGTTCGGTGGCGATCAGGGCGGCCTGCACCCGCCGCTCGACGCCGAGCTTGGCGAGCAGCCGCGAGACGTGGTTCTTGACGGTCTTCTCGGCGAGGTAGAGCCGCTCGCCGATCTGCCGGTTGGTCAGGCCCTCGCCGATGAGTTCGAGGACCTCCTGCTCGCGCGCGGTCAGGCCCGGGCCGGTGGTCACCGGCTGGGCGGGCTCGGCGTCGCTGCGCAGCCGGTTGAGGAGGCGGGTCGCGGCGCCGGGGTCCAGCATCGAGCGCCCGGAGGCGACGGTGCGGACGGCGGCGACCAGGTCGGTCCCGCTGATCTGCTTGAGCACGTACCCGGCGGCGCCCGCCATCACGGCGTCCAGCAGCGCCTCCTCGTCGTCGAAGGAGGTCAGCATCAGACAGGCGAGGCCGGGCATCCGCGAGCGCAGCTCACGGCAGACGGAGACGCCGTCGCCGTCGCCCAGCCGGACGTCCAGCACGGCCACGTCGGGCCGCAGCGCGGGCACCCGGACGAGCGCCTGCTCGGCCGTCGCCGCCTCCCCGACCACTTCCAGGTCCGGCTCGCCGTCCAGCAGGTCGTGCACCCCGCGGCGCACCACCTCGTGGTCGTCCAGCAGGAACACCCGGACCGGCGCCGAGGCCTCGGCACCCTCCGTCTTGGTCGCCATCACGCGGCTCCACCTTCGTCACCCCCGCACACTCCCAGCGGGGCCCAGGGCATCATCCCCCACGGCCGGCCACCGGCCCAGGGCCCAAGGGCCCCATCGCGACCGGGTCGCAGGACCCGGCCGACGGGCGCGTCTCAGCGCCCCTGCCGCCGGATGTTGCCCAGCCCCATCAGCAGGAAGGCGAGCGCGACGCCCGCGCCGCTGACCGCCGCGAGCGCCACCCGGGGCACGACCTCGCCGCCGCCGGACAGCAGGATGGCCACCGCCCCGAGCAGGGCGACGGCCGTACCGACCACCAGCCACCCGGCCAGGGCCAGCGCCGGCGGGCGGTTGGAGCGCGGGGCGGGCCCGGCGTCCAGGGCGGCCCAGCGGGCCGCCGTCTCGCGCACCTCCCGGCGGCGGTCCCACAGGGCCCGCACCCGCAGCGCCGTGCCGCCGACCAGTCCGGCGAGCGCGACCTGTGCGGCGGGCCGCCAGTCCGTGAGGACGAGCAGCAGCCCGCCCGCGAGCGCGAGCCCGGCCCACCACAGCACGCACGCCGCGGCGGCGGTGCGGGTGGAGCGGGGCCGGTCGGCGCCGGCCTGGAGGTCGGCGATGGCGGGCAGGTACCAGACACAGCCGCTCGCGGTGAGGGCGGCGGTGCCGATGGCGAGAACGGTGTGGTTCACGACCCGGCCTTCCTGGTCACGAAGGGGTGAGGAGAGGGGAGAAATCAGGAGCGGAGGGGCCGTCCCCGCCCGCCCGGGGGCAGCGACGCGGGCGGGGACGGCGTTCGGGGGGGCGGGATCAGCCGCCCTCGGTGGGCCCGGCGTCCGGGTCCTTGGTGGCCACGGCGGCGGCCGCCCGGTCCGCCCGGCTCAGCGGCCGGTCGTACTTCGCCGGCTCCACGTCACCCAGGTGCGTGGCGGGCTTGCCGCTGTTCTCCAGGATGTCCCGGGCCGCGATGTCCGGGTGGTGGAGGTCGAAGGCCGGGGATTCGGAGCGGATCCGCGGCAGCTTGACGAAGTTGTGCCGCGGCGGCGGGCAGGAGGTGGCCCACTCCAGCGAGCGGCCCCAGCCCCACGGGTCGTCCTCGGTGACCTTCTCGCCGTACTTGGCGGTCTTCCAGACGTTGTAGAGGAACGGCAGGATCGACAGGCCGAGCAGGAACGAGCCGATGGTCGAGACGGTGTTCAGGGTGGTGAAGCCGTCCGAGGCCAGGTAGTCGGCGTAGCGGCGCGGCATGCCCTCCACGCCCAGCCAGTGCTGGACCAGGAAGGTGGCGTTGAAGCCGATGGTCAGCGTCCAGAAGGTGATCCGGCCGAGCCGCTCGTCGAGCTTCTTGCCGGTCATCTTCGGCCACCAGAAGTGGAAGCCCGCGAACATCGCGTAGACCACGGTGCCGAACAGCGTGTAGTGGAAGTGCGCGACCACGAAGTACGAGTCGGAGACGTGGAAGTCGATCGGCGGGGCCGCGAGCAGCACGCCGGTCAGGCCGCCGAACAGGAAGGTGACCAGGAAGCCGACCGTCCAGAGCATCGGGGTCTCGAAGCTCAGCGAGCCCTTCCACATGGTGCCGACCCAGTTGAAGAACTTCACCCCGGTCGGGACGGCGATCAGGAAGGTCATGAAGGAGAAGAACGGCAGCAGGACCTGTCCGGTGACGTACATGTGGTGCGCCCACACCGTCACCGACAGGCCCGCGATGGCCACCGTCGCGGCGATCAGGCCGGCGTAGCCGAACATCGGCTTGCGGCTGAACACCGGTATGACCTCCGAGACGATCCCGAAGAACGGCAGCGCCAGGATGTACACCTCGGGATGCCCGAAGAACCAGAACAGGTGCTGCCAGAGCATCGCCCCGCCGTTGGCCGGGTCGAAGACGTGGGAGCCGAACTTGCGGTCGCACTCCAGCGCCAGCAGCGCGGCGGCCAGCACCGGGAAGACCAGCAGCACCAGCACCGAGGTGAGCAGCACGTTCCAGCAGAAGATGGACATCCGGAACATGGTCATTCCGGGCGCGCGCATGCAGATGATGGTGGTGATGAAGTTGACGGCGCCGAAGATGCTGCCGAAGCCGGACAGCGTCACGCCCATGATCCACATGTCGGCGCCGACGCCGGGCGAGTGGATCGCGTCGGACAGCGGCGCGTAGAGGAACCAGCCGAAGTCGGCGGCGCCCTGCGGGGTCGCGAAGCCGGCCGCGGCGATCAGCGAGCCGAACATGAACAGCCAGTACGACAGCATGTTCAGTCGCGGGAAGGCGACGTCCGGGGCACCGATCTGGAGCGGCATGATCCAGTTGGCGAAGCCGGTGAACAGCGGCATGGCGAACAGCAGCAGCATCACCGAGCCGTGCATGGTGAACGCCTGGTTGAACTGCTCGTTGGAGAGGATCTGCGTTCCGGGCCGTGCGAGTTCGGCGCGCATGACCAGGGCGAGGATGCCGCCGATCAGGAAGAACGCGAACGATGACACCAGGTACATGGTGCCGATCGTCTTGTGGTCGGTGGTGGTCAGCAGCCTGACCAGGGCCGAACCGGGCCTCCTGGCCCTGACCGTCCCCGCGGGGATGGCCATTGGCGGTGAGGTGGGGTCGCCCTGTGCCTGGGTGGCGCTCAAGGACGCACTCCTTCGGAACGTCGTGCGAATGGATGGCGATCCATGATCCGAATTCGCCGCCTCCGCACCCCAGGGCCCTTCGGCCCGCCCGCCCGGGGCCGCTGGGCCCGAGTTCCCGGGCCCCGACCGGGACCTCCTGACCGGCCGTCGGGCGGCGGCGGGTCAGGACTCCCGCCCGCGCCGCCGCGCCGCCGACCGCGCGCCGCCCTCCGTCAGCGCGTCACCCTCCGCGCGTCCCGGACGAGCTGTCGCGGCGTCAGCCCCCGGCCTCCAGCCGGGCGATCTGCCCGCGCTCCAGCGCCGCGTACACCGTGCCGTCCGGGGCGACGGCGATGCCGTGCGGCTCGGCGCGCTCGCCCGGGATCGGGTGTCCGTCCGGCCGGTCGTCCGGTGCGAGCACCCCGATCCGCCCGGCGCCCCACTCGGTGAACCAGAGCCGGCCGTCCGGCCCGGCCGCGATCGCGTGCGGCTTGGCCGAGCGGTCGGCCAGCGGGTACTCCGTCACCTTCCCGTCGACGGTGATCCGCCCGACCAGGCCGCCGCCGATCCCGACGTACCAGAGCGCCCCGTCCGCACCGGCGGCGATGCCGACCGGAGCGGTGCCCCGGGCGGGCAGCCGGTGGACGGTCACCTCGCCGTCCGTGGCGACCCTCGCCACCGCGTCCGCCTGGTGGAGCGTGCACCACAGGGCGCCGTCCGGCCCGGCCGTGATCAGCGAGGGGAAGGCCCCGTCGACCGGCAGCGGGTACTCCGTCACCTCGCCGTCGACGGTGATCCGCCCGACCCGGTTCGCGTTCGACTCGGTGAACCAGAGCGCCCCGTCGGGCCCCGCGGCGATCCCGTACGGCCCGGAGTCCGCCGTCGGCAGCGCGAAGGACGTCGCCGCCCCGCCCGCGTCGATCCGCCCGATCCGGTGGTCCCGCAGCCGGCTGAACCACATCGCCCCGTCCGGCCCCGCGGCGATCACCGCCGGCCCGCATCCGGCCGCCCCGAGCCCGAACCGCTCCACCGTCCCGTCGGGAGCCAGCCGGCCGATCTCCCCACCGTGCACCAGGGTGAACCAGACACCCCCGTCGGCTCCCACCGCCACCCCGTACGGCCCGGCCCCCGCCCCGGCCACCTCGATCAGTTCCATGAACGCCCCCTCGGACACTATTGCGACTTATTTCGCATTAGCGATGATCACACGGCGGCTCACGGCCCGGCAAGCGACTTCCCCGCCCGCTCCCGGTCGCCCCGCAGCACGGTGACGACGCCCATGCCGGCGGCGCAGACCGGGACGGCGAGCAGGGCGCCGATGATGCCGGCGATGCCGGCCCCGGCCACCACGGCGACCATGATGGTGGCCGGGTGCAGCTCGACCGTGCGGCTCTGGATGACGGGCTGGAGGATGTTGCCCTCGATCAACTGCACCGCGAGCACCACGCCGAGCGCCCACAGGGCCGTGCCGAGGCCACCGTTGGCGAGGGCCACGAGCACCGCCGCCGTACCGGACAGGAACGCGCCGACGAAGGGGATGTAGGCGCCCATGAAGACCAGCGCGCCGAGCCCCGGCGCGCCCGGCACGCCGAGGGCGACCAGGCCGATGGTGATGAAGCTCGCGTCGATCAGGGCGATCAGGGTGGTGCCGCGCATGAACCCGGCCATCGCCTCGAAGGCCCGCTCCGCGCAGGCGATCACGGTGGTGGCGCTGCGCTCCGGCAGGTAGGCGCGGATGGCGTCGCCGGTGCGGTGCCCGTCCCGGAGGAAGAAGAACACCAGGGCGAGCGCCAGCACCCCGCCGGTGATCACCTGGGTGAGCAGCCCGAGCCCGGAGAGCACCCCGTTGGTGAGGGTGGAGATCAGCGAGTTGGTCTCGCCCTTGGCGTTGCTCAGCGCGTGCTCGATCTTCGCCCCGAAGGGTCCGAGCCAGCCGGCCAGCCGCCGCCCGGCCGCCGGGAGCGAGGAGGCGATCTGCGGGGCGCTGTGCACCAGGGAGTTGACCAGCAGCGCGATCACCCCGCCGACCGCGGCCACCAGCACCGCGCAGGTCAGCCCGGCGGCCAGGCTCCGCCCGACGCCCCGGCGCACCAGCCAGGGCACCACCGGGTGGAGCAGCGAGGCCCCGAGCAGGGCCAGGATGAACGGCACGGTGGCCGCCCGCAGTTCGACCAGCGCGAAGACCACCAGCGAGGCGACGGCGATCAGCAGGATCACCGCCAGCGACCAGGCCGCCGCCTGCCGCAGCGCGGGCGGCAGCATCAGGTACGGCCTGCGGTGGTCCGGCCGCGGCTCCTCACCGGGCCCACGCTCCACGGACACGGCCACCTCCGCCGGGGGGTCGTCGACGTTTCCGAACCGCCCCAGCTCAGCAGAGGTTCCGACGGCCCGCGCGGCGGATCGGCCGGGAGCACCCGAACGAGCTACCCGGGTTCCCCGAACCGCACGGACCCGCCGCCCGCCCCCGCGAAGGCCGGCACCCGCTCCGCCTCGGCCTCCGCCGCCCGGGGACCGGTTCGGTCACCGGCGGCCGTCCAGCACCGAGCGCAGCACGCCGATCCGGTTGGAGGTGATGGAGGCGACGCCGGTGTCACGCAGTCGGCGCATGGTGCGGCGCAGGTCGGCGGTCCAGGTGGACACGGCGAGCCCCTCGCCCGCCGCGGCGGCGGTGAACTCGGGGGTGACCAGGCCGAACGGCGGGTTGAGGTAGCGCGGGCGCAGGTCGTCCAGCAGGGCGCGCACGGGCATCCGGGGCTGCTTCCAGGTGAGCGCGATCTCGGCGTCGGGGCTGAGTTCGCGCACCGCGAGCATGGCGGTGGTGGGGCCGCAGAAGGCGACGGCCCGTTCGGCGCCGAGGCCGGTGACCACCTCCCAGGTGGCCGCGGCCGGTCCGGCGTCGTCCAGGTCGATCAGCAGCCGGCGGCCCTCGACGGCGGCCACCGCCTTGACCGCCTCGGCGAGGGTGGGGACGGCGAGCGGGCCCTGCCGCAGTTCCTCCAGCTGTTCGGCGGTGACCCGGTCGATCGACCGCGGGTCGCCCCAGAGCCGGCCCAGGGTGCGGTCGTGCAGCAGCACGGGCACCCGGTCGCGGGTGAGCTGGACGTCCACCTCGACGGCGTCGGCGCCGGCGGCGAGCGCGGACTCGACGGAGGGCAGGGTGTTCTCGCGGAAGCGGAACGGGTCGCCGCGGTGGGCGACGGCGAGCGGCTTGGCGGCGGTGTTCATCGGACCCTTCGGGCGAGCCAGGGAGTGAGGTCGCGGACGCCGACGTCCTCGCGGTGGCTCGGTTCCCCGGGGACGGTGACGATCAGCGTGGTGGACGGCGGGAAGGTGCGCGCCCTGACGTGCACCAGGTCGGACCAGACGGCGTTCAGGAAGCCGGGGACGCGGTCGCGGTCGACGTCGAAGGCGATGCCCTCGACGGTGACGGTGACCTCGTCGTGGGTGAACAGCCGGACGGTGACGGCGGGGCTGCCGTCGAACTCCAGCAGCGCCTCGTGCGGGATGGCGCCGCAGGCCCCGTCGAGTTCGTCGCCCGGGCCGTCCGGGCCGACCAGCCCGGCGAAGGTCCGGTCGCGGCCGATGTCGTGCTGGGCGCGGACGGTGCGGCCGTGGCGGGCGGCCACGGCCTCGATCGCGAGCACGGCGCTCTGGGTGGTCGGCAGGTGCGGGGGTGGCATCCGGGCCTCTCGTTCGGTTCCGGGACTCGTGACGGGGTCCTGCGGGGACGCGTGCGGGACTGCGGCGACTCGGTGCGGCGACTCGTGCGGCGGCTCGTGCGGGAAGCGTCAGCGCCGTTCGATCATCACATTGGTGGACTTGATGACCGCCGTGGCGGGCGCGCCGGGCACCAGGTTCAGCTCCTCCGCCGACTCCCGGCTGATCAGCGACACCACCCGGAACGGCCCGGCCTGGATCTCCACCTGCGCGGCCACGTCACCGAGCACCACGTCGGTGACGATCCCCGGGAAGCGGTTGCGGGCCGAGGACGGCCGGCCCTCCGTCTCGGCGTTCTCCGGCCGCGCCAGCTCCCGGGCGAAGGCGGCGAGCTCGGCCCCCGGGATGATCCGGTGCCCGTTCTCGTCCCGCGCGGCGGCGACCCGCCCGGCGTCCACCCAGCGCCGCATGGTGTCGGCGCTGACGCCGAGCAGCGCCGCGGCCTCGCCGATGCGGTACGGGTTGGCCGGCACCTCGGGCTGGCCCATGTGCGTCTCCTGACGGTGGTTCGGGATCGGGAGGCGTGCGCCCCCGCGCCATCCTGCCGTACCGGCGGCGCGGGCGGTCACGCGAGGTCGGTCACGGCTCGCCGAAGAGGTCGCGCCGCACCGCGTCGCCGGCGGTGAGCACCGCGCCGGCGAGCACCGCGCCGCCGCCCGCCGTGCCGGCCCGCACCTCGGTGCTCAGCGGGGAGAGCAGGGACAGCCGCCGTTCGACCCGGCCGGCCAGCTCAGGCCCGCCGGCCCGGCCGACCTCGCCTCCGAGCACGACGCAGCCGGGGTCCAGCACCACGCAGACGCTCGCCGCGCCGAGCGCGATCCGCTCGGCCAGCTCGTCCAGGAAGCCCTCGCCCGCCGGGCCGGCCGCCAGGGCGGCCCGTACGGCGGCCTCGGCGGCGGAGGCGTCCCCGGCCCGGTCGGCGGGCAGTCCGTGGGCGCGGGCCAGCGCGCAGATCGCGGCGCTGCCGACCAGGCCGTGGAAGCCGCCCTCGCAGCTGTCGGCGCTGGGCAGGCCGACGGTGCCGGGGACGGGCAGGAAGCAGATCTCGCCGGTGCCGCCGGAGAAGCCCCGGCGCAGCCGGCCGTCCAGGATCACGGCGGCGCCGACGCTGTGGCCGAGCCACATCAGCACGAAGGTGTCGCGGTCGCGCGCGGCGCCGACCCGGTACTCGGCGCGCCCGGCCAGGTTGACCTCGTTCTCCGGGATCACCTCGGTGCCGGGCAGCTCCTGCAGCGCGGCGAGGAGTTCGGCGTGCCAGCCGGGGAGATTGCCGGTGCTCTGCAGCCGCCCGGTGGCCGGGTCGACCAGTCCGGGGGCGCCGACCGCGACGGTGTGCAGCCGTTCGACGCCGACGCCGTGGGCGGTCTCCAGCAGGGTGGCGACGATCGCTCCGGCGGTGTCCGGCCCGCCGTCCCCCTCGACCGGGACCTCGGCGGTGGCCAGGCTGCGCCCGGCCAGGTCGGCGACGACCAGGCTGACGCCGCCGGAGCGGACGTCGACGGCGGCGAGGTGGGCCCGGGAGGCGACGAGCGCGTAGAGCCGGGCGTTGGGGCCGCGCCGCTGCTCTCCGCGCTCACCGACGACGGCCACCAGGCCGGTGCGCTGGAGGCGTTCGAGCAGGTCGGCGACGGTCGGCCGGGACAGGCCGGTGAGGCCGCGCAGCTCGGTCGCGGTGAGGGGCCCCTGTTCGAGCAGGAGGTTGAGCGCCAGCCGGTCGTTGATCGCCCGGGCGGTGCTCGGCGTGGCCGTACGCGCGGTGGTCATGGCAGATCATCCTTCCAGAGCCTTTCTATCAGGGTCCCTCCCTGATAATTTATCGACCGTCAAGGCACTGTCGC
The DNA here is from genome assembly GCF_044763205.1 of Kitasatospora sp. NPDC096204. NCBI lineage: Bacteria > Bacillati > Actinomycetota > Actinomycetes > Kitasatosporales > Streptomycetaceae > Kitasatospora > Kitasatospora sp. NPDC096204. Next base: position 128,688 of record NZ_JBIWFT010000016.1, on the reverse strand, counting down.
GCCCGTGCCGCGCGACCGGGAGGGACACCGCATGACCGGGACCACCACACCACCACCGCCGGAGCCGCTGACCGCACCGCGCCGGGCCCGGGCGAGCATCGCCCTGGTCTTCTGCGTGCACGGGGCCGTCACCGGCAGCTTCGTCACCCGCATCCCCTGGATCCAGAACCACCTCCACCTCTCGGCCGGCCAGCTCGGCCTGGCCCTGGTCATGCCCGCCGTCGGCTCCTCCCTCGCCATGCCGCTGGCCGGCCGCTTCGTGCACCGCTACGGCGACCGGGCCGCGGTGCGCGGACTGCTCTCGCTCTGGTGCCTCGCCCTCGCCCTGCCCGCGCTCGCCCCCTCGCTGCCGACGCTGTGCGTGGCGCTGCTGGCGTACGGCGCCACCTCGGGGATGGCGGACGTGGCGATGAACGCCCAGGGCGTGGAGATCGAGGAGCGGCTCGGCCGCTCGATCATGTCCGGGCTGCACGGGATGTGGAGCGCGGGCGGCCTGCTGGCCTCCCCCTTCGGCATCCTCGCCGCCCACCTGGACCTCGACGCCCGGCTCCAACTGGCCGTCACCGCGGTGGTCCTGCTCGCCCTCGCCCAGGCCGTCTGCCGCGGCCTGCCGGACATCCGGGCGCACGAGGGCGCGGAGGAGCCGCCGCGGTTCGCCCTGCCGCCGCGCAGCTCGCTGGTGATCGGACTGGTCGGCTTCTGCGCGGTCTTCGCCGAGGGCGCCTCGATGGACTGGAGCGGGGTCTACCTCCGGGACGTCACCGGCGCCTCGGCCACCGTCGCCGCCGCCTCGTACACCGCCTTCTCACTCACCATGGCGGTCAGCCGGCTCGCCGGGGACGCGGTGATCCGCCGCCTCGGCGCCGTCCGCACCACCCGCATCGGCGGCGCCGTCGCCACCGCCGGCGGCCTGCTGGTGGTCGCCGCCGACAGCCCGGCCCTGGCCATCCCCGGGTTCGGTCTGATCGGCGTCGGCATCGCGGTGATCGTCCCGCTCGCCTTCGCCGCGGCCGGCCGGATCGGCACCAATCCCAGCCAGGCCATCGCCGGCGTCGCCACCGTCACCTACACCTCCGGCCTGATCGCCCCCGCGATCATCGGCGCCCTCGCCCAGGCCACCTCGCTGACTGTCTCCTTCGGGCTGGTCACCGCGCTCGCCTTCGCCCTGCTGCTGAGCGCCGGGGCGCTGCGGCTGGCCGAGCGGAATTCCGGCCGCGAAAGCACCGCCGGCAAAAACGCCGCCGACAAAAGCGGGACCGGCGAAAACGTGACCACACCGTCACCGGAGAAGCCTTCCGGAAAAGATCTCTCCGCGATATGATGGTGAATTCTCGAGGGAATTCCCCGTTAAGGTCTCGAACCGCCGGGCGCAGCCGCGCCCGGCGGTTCTTCCTGTTCCGCGAGAGGGATTCCCCGTGTGCTACGACCCGGACGCCGCCCCGCCCGCCTTCACCTCCGCCCTGTGGCCGTTGGCCGAGGCCGCCCCGCTGGTCCTGACCTCGGCCGACGGCACCCGCTTCGGCGCCTTCCTGGCCCGCCCGGAGATCGCCACCGGACCGGGTGTGCTCGTCCTGCCGGACAACAAGGGCCTTTCCGCGTTCTACCGGCAGACCGCCGCCCGACTCGCCGAACAGGGCCACCCGGCGCTCGTCCTCGACTACTACGGCCGCACCGCCGGCGCATTCCCGGAAAAGCGCCCGGCGGAATTCGGCGAACTGCCGAACCTGCTCCCCCACCTGCTCGCGCTCACCCCGGAGGGACTGGACGCCGACATCACCGCCGCCCTGGCCCGGCTGCGCGCCGTCGGGCCCGCCGAGGTGGTCGCGCTCGGCTTCTGCTTCGGCGGCCGGCAGGCCTTCCGCACCGCCGCGCCGCGCTTCGGCCTGGCCGGCGCCGTCGGCTACTACGGCTACCCGGACACCATCAACGGCTCCCCGGGGCCCACCCAGCTGGCCGGGGAGCTGACCGCCCCGATCCTCGCCTTCTGGGGCGGCGCCGACGAGCACATCCCGGCGGACGCGGTCGAGGCCTTCGACGCGGCCCTCACCACCGCCGGCTGCCCGCACGAGTTCGTCAAATATCCACGCGCACCGCACAACTTCTTCGAACTCTCCGCTGTCGAACACGCCGACGCGGCCCGGGACTCCTGGCAACGCCTGCTGGGATTCCTCGCCCGGCCGCGCCCGGTGCACTGACCACGGAGGTCGAACAGATGCCCCTCAGAGCCCGTCTCTCCACCGCCGCCGCCGTCCTCGCCACCGCGGCGGTGGCCCTCACCGCCCCGCCCGCCACCGCGTCCACCGCGTCCACCGCGTCCACCGCGTCCACCGCCACCATCACCGCCGACTTCGGGCCCGCCGAGATCCGCACCGGGATGTACGCCGGGCCGAACGACTTCTGCCTCGAGGTCGCCGACTGGCGGACCGACAACGGCGCCCCGGTCCGGATCTGGACCTGCACCGGCGGCGACAACCAGAAGTGGACCCAGACCGCCCAGGGCTGGATCAACCTGCACAGCGGCAAGTGCCTGGAGATCGCCGCCTTCAGCAGAGCCCCGGGCGCCCAGGCCGGCCAGTGGAGCTGCAACGGAGGCCGCAACCAGCAGTGGAGCGACCCGCCGGCCAGCCACCCCGGCACCCCGCGCCGGATCGTGAACGCCAACAGCGGCCTGGTCCTCGACGTCTCCGGCGGCGTCATCGACAACGGCACCCCGGTGATCCAGTGGCAGTACCTCGCGGGCGCCTACAACCAGTACTGGCACTACAACCCGGAGAAGAGCCCGTACAGCTGAGCCGGGACCCGGCGCGGGCGGGGCCCCGGCACCGGTTAGGCTCGGGCGGTGTTCGAGCCCGATGCCGTTCCCGCGCCGCCCGTCGTGGCCCTTCCCGCGCCGCCCGTCGCGCCTCCGGCGCCCGCTCCCGCCGTCCCGTCGCGTTCGCCTTGGTGGCGGTTCGCCTTGCTGGTGGTGGTGCTCGCGGCGGCGGCCGGGTCGCTGCTGCTGTGGAGCCCGACGGAGCTGCTGTCCGGCGGGCTTGCGGAGCGGATGCCGGGGTACTGGTTCGGCCCGCTGTTCGCCCTGGTCTACGCGGTGGGGACGCTCGCCTTCGTGCCCCGGCCGGCGCTCAACGCGGCGGCCGGGCTGCTGCTCGGCATCCAGCAGGGCGTGCTGCTGGCGGTGCTCGGCACCACGGTGGGCGCCGCCCTGGCCTTCGGGCTCGGGCGGGGCCTCGGCCGCGAGGCGCTGCGCCCGCACCTGCGCGGCAAGGTGCTCGGGACGCTGGACCGGCGGTTCACCGAGCAGGGCTTCCGCAGCGTGCTGGTGCTGCGGCTGCTGCCGGGCATGCCGTTCCAGGCGGCCAACTACGGCGCGGCCTTCTCCGGCGTCCGCTTCCTGCCCTTCGTACTGGCCACCGCGCTCGGCGTGGTGCCGACCACCGCGGTGTACGTCACGGCGGCGGCCAGCGCGGGCCGGCCGGGCTCGGCGGCCTTCCTGCTGTCGGCGGGGGTGATCGCGCTGCTGGTGCTGGGCAGTGTGGTCGGCCTGTGGCGGACGGCCCGCACGCGCCGCCGGGCGACGGCGGGCTGAACCCGGCGCGAGCCCGCCGCCATGCCCCCGCCGCGCAAAATCGTTCGCGCCCGGGCGCGGCCGGACGCCAGGATGGCACGCATGATCGAACCGGACCCGCGGGTAGACCCGCCGACGACGGCCGACGAGGCCGCCACCCTGACCGCCTTCCTCGACTACCACCGCGACACCCTCGCGCTGAAGTGCGAGGGCCTGACCGACGACCAGCTGCGGCTGCGCTCCGTCCCGCCGTCCAACCTCTCGCTGCTGGGCCTGGTCCGGCACATGGCCGAGGTGGAGCAGTACTGGTTCCAGTCCGTCCTGCTCGGCCGGGAGACCACCAGCGGCCACTTCTGGACGAAGGAGAACGAGGACGGCGACTTCGACGACGTCGACACCGCCGACGTCGCGGCCGACTTCGCCATCTGGCGCGCCGAGGTCGAGGCCGCCCGCGGCGCCGCCGCCGGCCTGCCGCTGGACACCGTCGGCAAGAAGCCGCGCCGGGGCGAGCCGGTGACGCTGCGCTGGATCCTCACCCACATGATCGAGGAGTACGCGCGACACAACGGCCACGCGGATCTTCTGCGCGAATTGATCGACGGTGCCACCGGCGAGTGACGCCGCGGGTGAAATCGTTTCCGCATTGTTGACAGAAGGTCAATTACGCCGTGACGGCGACCGATAAGGTCAACGCGCGCAACCGTACGACGCTGCGCCGCGTCAGTGGGAGTGCCCGGGTTCGCCCGGGTTTCCGGCGCGGCACGACTCGTACGGGGGTTGCGAGCGGGCACGGGACCGGTGAACAGTGCGATACTCGGACAGTTCCGACGAGTGGATGACGTGTCAAGAACGGCACACACCCCCGGGGGACCAGGACGGGACGAGGCAGGGAGGCGCGGCATGGGAGCACTTCGCGACGAGCACCACAACGGGTGGCTGATGCCCTCGGGGAACTACCCGGCCGCGGTGTACGACGACGAGTGGGTCGATCAGGAGACGGTTCCGGCCGTCCCCGCGCCCGCGAAGATCGTCTCCCTGCGGCCGACGGGCTTCGAGGCGGCCCGGACGGTCGGTGAGCACATCCGGGCGAGCATCCCGGTGGTCATGGACCTCACCGAGATGGAGGAGGCCGAGGCCAAGCGCATGGTCGACTTCGCCTCCGGGCTGATCTTCGGCACCCGGGGCGGCATCGAGCGGATCGCCAAGCGGGTGTTCCTGCTCACCCCGGCCGACGTCGAGGTCATGGTGATCGACCGCCCGATGGACGAAACCGGCTTCTACAACCAGAGCTGAGCCGCACAGGCGGAGCCGCGACGGCGACACCCCGGAACCGGGGACGGTGCACCCACCGTCCCCGGTTTTTTGCTGCCCGGACATCGATTCTCCATGCCTCAGATGAGAGCCGGAAATCAATAATGAGACATCAGTGTCTCATGTGAACTAGACTCGACTCATGGCCACCGATCGCGACACCGTCCTGGAAGCCGCCGTCGGCGTGCTCTCCCGCCGCCCGACCGCCCACCTGGACGAGATCGCGCGCGCCGCCGGCATCAGCCGCGCCACGCTGCACCGGCTCTTCCCGGGGCGCGACGCGCTGATCCGCGAGATCGGCCTGCTCGGACTGCGCCGGTTCGCCACCGCGCTGGACACCGCCGTGGTCGAGCAGGGCGACGCCGAGGCCGCGCTGCGCCGTCTGGTGGACGCCTCCGTCCCGGACGCCACGCTCTGCGCCTTCCTGGCCGGCGAGAACCAGCTCTACGAGCACGAGGACATCAACGACCTCTGGGAGGTCCAGATCGCCCGGCTGCACGCGCTCTTCCTGCGCGGCCAGCAGCAGGGCGTGTTCCGCATCGAGCTGAGCGCCGCCTGGCTGAGCGAGGCCTTCTTCGACCTGGTGGCCGGCGTCGGCTGGGCCATCCAGGACGGCCGGCTCGCCCCGCGCGACGCCGCCTTCTCGCTCGCCGAGCTGTTCCTCGGCGGCGCGCTGCGCAGACCGGACGTCCGTACTCCCGCTCCCCTCGCCGGCAGCACCACCACCCCCACCCACAGCACCGCCGACCACAGGCCGGACACCGATAAACCATGAACACCCTGACCGCCCGCCAGCGCTGGACCGGCCTCGCCGTCCTCGTCCTGGCCGTGACCGTGGTCGCCCTGGACGCGACCGTCCTCTCCCTCGCCATCCCTTCGATCAGCGAGACGCTGCGCCCCAGCGGCACCCAGCTGCTGTGGATCGGCGACTCCTACTCCTTCGTCCTGGCCGGCCTGCTGGTCAGCATGGGCGCCCTGAGCGACCGGATCGGCCGCAAGAAGCTGCTGCTGGCCGGGTCCGCCGCGTTCGGCGCCGCCTCGCTGCTGGCCGCCTACGCGCCGAGCGCCGGTTGGCTGATCCTGGCCCGCGCCCTGCTCGGCGTGGCCGGGGCGACGATCATGCCCTCCACCCTCTCGCTGATCCGCGGGCTCTTCCCGGACGACCGGGAGCGGGCCACCGCGATCGGCATCTGGGGTGCGGCGGCCACCGCCGGCGCCGCCCTCGGACCGGTGGTCGGCGGGGTGCTGCTGGAGCACTTCTGGTGGGGCTCGGTGTTCCTGATGAACATCCCGGTGCTGATCCTGCTGCTGGTGTCCGGCGCCTGGCTGCTGCCGGAGTCCAGGGACCCGAAGCCGGGCCGCTGGGACGTGCTGAGCGTGTTCCTGTCGATGGCCGGTGTGATCGGCGTGGTGTACGCGGTCAAGGAGGCCGCCGCGCACGGCGTGGACCGTTGGGACGTGCCGGTCGCCTTCGTGCTGGGCGCCGCCGCGCTGTTCGTCTTCGTCCGCCGCCAGCTGCGGCTGGAGACCCCGCTGCTCGACGTCCGGCTGTTCCGCGACCGGCGGTTCACCGCGGCCGTCTCGGCCTCGCTGATCTCCCTGGTCGGACTCTCCGGCGTGATCTTCGTGGTCTCGCAGTACCTCCAGCTGGTCCGCGGCTACCAGCCGCTCCAGGCGGGCCTGGCCGAGCTGCCGGCCTTCGCCGGCTCGGTGGCCGGCGGCCTGCTGACCGCCGCGATCGCCCGGCGCTTCGGCGCCCGCAAGGCCCTGACGGTCTGTCTGCTGGCGATGGGTCTGGGCGTGGGCGCGCTCGGCTGGCTGTCGCAGGACACCACCTACCTGCTGCTGGCCGCCTCCTTCCTGCTGGTCGGGACGGCCGAGGGCGTGGTCTACACGCTCGGCGCCGGCCTGGTGCTGGACGCCGCGCCCGCCGACAAGGCCGGCGCCGCCTCGGCGGTCTCGGAGACGGCGTACGAGCTGGGCACCGCGCTCGGCATCGCGCTGGTGGGCTCGGTGGTCGGCTCGTTGTACGCGAGCGGTCTGGCCGTCCCGGCCGGAACGGACCCGGCGGCCGCCGCCCGGGCCGGCGAGTCGCTGGGCTCGGCCGTCGAGACGGCCCGGGGCCTGTCCCCGGAGCTCGCCCAGCCGCTGCTGGCGAGCGCCCGGGAGTCCTTCGTCCACGGCATGAACAGCGCCGGACTGCTGGCCGCCGCGCTGCTGGTCGGTGCGGCCGTGATGGCCTGGCGGCTGCTGCGCGGGCTCTCCGAGCGGAGGGCCGGGGCGGAGAGCGGCGCGGAGGGCACCGTCGACGTGCCGGCCGTCCAGCCGAAGGTCGACGCGTAGAGACCCGCGAGGACGCCCGAGAACGGATGAGAACGGATGAGAACGGCCGTTTCCCCCTGGGGAACGGCCGTTCTCGTTCGCGGAACGGTCGTTCCTACGAGACCCCGAAGGGCAGTTCCAGCTCCGCCCAGACCACCTTGCCGTCCCGGGTGAGCCGGCTGCCCCAGCGCTGGGCCAGCTCGCTGACCAGGAACATCCCGCGCCCGCCCTCGTCCTGCTCGGCGAACGGGCGCAGCTGCGGGGTCTGGCCGCCGGCGTCGGAGACCTCCACGGTGAGCACCCGGTCGCGGAACAGTCTCAGCCGGCGCGGGGCGTCCGCGTGCAGCAGGGCGTTCGTGACCAGCTCGCTGACCAGCAGTTCGGCGTAGTCGGTGAGCGCGGACAGGCCCCAGGCCTCAAGGGTGGCGCGGGTGAAGCGGCGGGCCCTGCCGGGCAGCCTGCCGCCGCCGGACAGCGGCAGGCTGGCGATCCGGTCGGCGGGCAGCGGTAGCACCCGGGCCATGATCATCGCGATGTCGTCCTCGGTGCCGTCGGTGACCAGCGCGGCGAGGACGGCGTCGCAGCTCTCCTCCAGGGTCCGGCCGGGGCCGGCCACGGTGCGGGCGAGCTGGTCGATCCCGGCGTCCAGGTCCTGGCCGCGCCGCTCGACCAGGCCGTCGGTGTAGAGCGTGACCATGCCGCCCTCGGGGACGGTGAACTCGATCGACTCGAAGGCCACCCCGCCGACGCCCAGCGGCACCCCGGGCGGCACGTCCACCCGGGTGGCGGTGCCGTCGGGGGCGACCCGGACCGGCGGCAGGTGCCCGGCCGAGGCGACCTGGACGGTGCGTTCCAGTGGGTCGTACACCGCGCAGATGCAGGTGGCGAACTGGCCCTCGCCGATTCCCGAGGCGGTCTCGTCCAGCCGGGTGAGGACCTGCTCGGGCGGCATGTCGAGGGTGGCGAGGGTCCGGGCCACGGTGCGCAGCTGGCCCATCGTGGCGGCGGCCCGGATGCCGTGGCCCATCACGTCGCCGACCACCAGGGCGACCCGCCCGCAGGACAGCGGCACCACGTCGAACCAGTCGCCGCCGACCTCGCTGACCACGCTGCTGGGCAGGTAGCGGTAGGCGATCTCCAGGCCGAGGGTGCGGTGCACCTCCTGCGGCAGCAGGCTGCGCTGGAGGGTCAGGGCGGTCTCCCGCTCGCGGCGGTAGAGCCGGGCGTTGTCGAGCGCCAGCGCGGTGCGGGCGACCAGTTCCTCGGCGAGGGCGACGTCGGCGGCGGTGAACGGGTGGGGGTTGCGCATCCGGATGAACTCGGAGCCGCCGAGGACCATGCCCCGGGCGGTGATCGGCACCATCAGGTACGAGTGGATGCCGGCCGCCATGCCGGGGGCCACCCGGTCCTCGCTGGCCACCAGTCCGCGCAGCGCCTCCTCGTCCACGCGGGCGCGCAGCAGCGGCTTCCCGCTGCGCAGGCACTGGACGTAGCTGCGGTCGGGGGCGTACTCGGAGGTCTCGCCTATCACGTCCACGGCGTTCGCGAGGCCGGTCTCGTAGGACTCCCCGACGGCGACGGCGCGCAGCGTGATGTTGCGGTCGGAGGGGATCGCGGTGGGCTCGGCGCCGCGCAGCACCGGCTCCAGCAGGTCGACGGTGGCGAAGTCGGCGAACCGGGGGACGACGGCCTCGATCAGCTCCTCGGCGGTGCGCTGGAGGTCGAGGGTGGTGCCGATCCGGGCGGTCGCCTCGGCGATCATGGCGAGCCGTTCCTGGGCGCGGGCGGCGCGGGCCTCGGCCTGGAAGCGCTCGGTGACGTCGATGATCGAGGAGCAGACGCCGAAGATCCGGCCGGTGGAGTCCTGCAGCCGGAAGTAGGAGGCGGACCAGGCGTGGTCCCGCTTGGGGTCGCCGGGGACCCTGCCGTGCGAGCGGGCGTCCACCACGGGCTTGCCGGTCGTCAGCACCTGGCGCATGATCTGCTCGATCTCGGCGCTGTTGATGCCGGGCAGTACGGCGGATATCCGGCGGCCGAGGTGGGCGGCGACCGGTACCCCGTTCATCCGGGCGAGTGCCTCGTTGATCCGGACGTAGCGCAGCTCGGTGTCGTAGACGGCCATGCCGATCGGCGAGCGGTCGAAGATGCCGTCGAGCACCGCGAGGTCGGCCTCGACGGCGTGCAGGGCGCGGGTGTCGGAGGCGGTGGCGAGCAGCAGCAGGGTGCCGGCCGGGCCGGCGATCGGGTAGGTGCGGAACTCCAGGTCGACCTTGTGGCCGTCGCGGTGGCGCACCGGGAAGACGCCGGACCAGCCGGTACCGCTCATGATCCGCTGGAAGAGGTCGAGCACCTCGGTGCGGTCGGACTCGTCGGTGAGCAGCTGGGCGGCGTAGCTGCCGACGGCCTCCTCGGCGGTGTAGCCCAGGAGGGTCTCGGCGTCCTCACTCCAGTGCAGGATCAGTCCGTCGTCCTGGAGCAGCGCCGTCGCGAACGGGACGAGCCGGTGGCCTTCGGGGTGCGCGACCTCGGGGCGGCCCGGGGTACCGCCCGGTGCCGGGTCGGCGGCGTCGGTAGCGTCCCACTCGTGTCCGTGCATGATCAGGCAGCACCCCGGTTCGGCTCGTGCCCGGCCGGGTGGGCCTCGCGGTCCGTGCCGGCCGGGGTTCTTCTCCAGACTGCACGGACATCGGCCGCCCGGCGACCCCTTGGTCAGGGGCTTCCGGCCGCTCCGGGTGTACGGGCGTCATGGGCGTACCGGCCGCAGCGTACTCTCCAGAACGCCCGCCCACTGCCGGATCACTCCGGAACGTCGGTGGCTGTCGTCGGTGAGCAGGTTGGCGAGGCCCAGTCCGCGGGCGAGGTCCAGCGTGGCCTGCACGGATTCACGGACGCCGGGTCGGCTCTCGTCGGCGTCCAGGAACTCCACGGCGGCCCGGTGGGCCTCCCTGCCGACGTGGCCCTCCAGGGCGATGATCCGCTCACGCAGCGACTCCTCGGTGGCGGCGGCGGTCCACAGGTGCAGGGCGGCGCGGAACTGCGGGCCGGTGTAGAGGCGCACGATCATGTCGACGACGGCGCGGGTGCGGTCCGGTCCGGCGGCCGGCAGCTCGTCCGCGTGGGCGCGGACGGCGGCCAGCCGCTCGGCGGTGACGTGCTCGACGGCCGCGGTGACGAGGTCCTCGCGGGTCGGGAAGTGGTGCTGGGCCGCGCCCCGGGAGACCCCGGCCCGCTCGGCGACGACCGCAACGGTGGAGCCGTGCCAGCCCAGTTCGGCCAGGCAGTCCACGGCCGCCGCCAGCAGCCGGGCCCTGGTCGCTCGGCTGCGGTCCTGCTGCGGGGTACGGGCGGCGGGGTGGCTGGTCATGGCGGCGGGCGGTTCCTGTTCCGGTCGGGGCGCGGCGGCTCCCGGTCGGGGCGCGGCACGAAGATCCTCACAGACGGGTGCGGGTCCTCGGCCGCCGGGGCGCCTGCGGCCGGTCAGTGGACGGCGGTGCGAGCGGCCTCGCGGGCGCGCAGTTCGCGCCGGAGGATCTTGCCGGCCGCGGACTTGGGGACGGTGTCCACGAACTCCACGACGCGGACCTTCTTGTACGGGGCGACCTGCCCGGCGACGTACCCGGTGACCTCGTCCGCGGTGAGGGTGCTGCCCGGGGCGCGGACCACGAAGGCCTTGGGGCACTCGGTGCCCTCGGCGTCCCGGACTCCGATCACGGCGGCGTCGGTGATCTGCGGGTGGCCGAGCAGGACGGCCTCCAGCTCGGCGGGGGCGACCTGGTAGCCCTTGTACTTGATCAGTTCCTTGACCCGGTCGACGATGTGCAGGTAGCCGCGTCCGTCCACGAAGCCGACGTCGCCGGTGTGCAGCCAGCCCTCGGCGTCGACCACGGCGGCGGTCTCGGAGGGGCGGCCGAGGTAGCCCTTCATCACCTGCGGGCCGCGGATCAGCAGCTCGCCGTGCTCGTCGGGCCCGAGGTCGCCGTCGGAGCCGTCCAGGGCGGCGATCCGCAGCTCGGTGGAGGGGAGCATCCGGCCGACGGAGCCGGGCGAGGGGTCCGCCTCGCGCGGGGAGACGACGTGGGTGACCGGGGAGAGTTCGGTCATGCCATAGCCCTGGAGCAGGTGCGGCAGGCCCAGGCGCCGGGCGCAGGCGTCGGCGAGTTCGCGGTCGAGCGGGGCGGCGGCGCACAGCAGGTACTCGACCGAGGAGAGGTCGTACCGGTCCACGATCGGGTGCCGGGCGAGCGCGATGGCGATCGGCGGGGCCACCACCAGGGCCTGTACCCGCTGCTCCTGGACGGTGCGGCAGAACTGCTCCAGGTCGAAGCGGGGCAGCACGACCACGGTGGCACCGCAGCGCAGCGGCTGGTTGAGCAGTGCGGCCTGGCCGTAGATGTGGAAGAACGGCAGGACGGCGAGCACCCGTTCGCCCTCGGCTGGGTGGTAGAGGGCGTCGCACTGGGCGAGGTTGGTGGAGATCGAGCGGTGGGTGAGCATCACGCCCTTGGGCAGGCCGGTGGTGCCGCTGGAGTACGGCAGTACGGCGATGTCCTCGCCCGGGTCGACGGCGACCTCGGGGACGGGGGCGGTGGTGGTCAGCAGGTCGGTGAGCGAGCGGTGGCCCTCGGCGCCGTCCAGGACGACGATCTCGGCCAGCGGGCGGCCCTGTTCGGCGAGGAGTTCGGCGGCCGCACGGGCGGTCGGCAGGAAGGCGGAGACGGTGACCAGCCAGCGGGCGCCGCTGTCGCTCAGCTGGCCGGCCAGGTCGGTGGGTGTGGCGAAGGAGGAGACCGTGGTGATGGTGGCGCCGGCCCTGCTCGCACCGTAGTAGGCGATCGGGTAGGCGGTCGAGTTGGGGCTGAAGAGGGCGACGACGTCACCGCGGCGGACGCCTGTGTCGGCCAGGCCGGCGGCCATCCGCTCAACGGTGATGGCGAGTTGGGCGTAGGTGACGCTGTCGCCGGTGACGCCGTCGATCAGGGCCGGGCGGTCGCCGTACCTCGCCGCGGCGCCGAGCACCGCTTCGTGGATCGGCAGGTCGACCACGGGAACGTCGGGGAACTCGCTGCGGAACACCAAGGTGAGCCTCCAGTAAGGAAGTTGACGTAGCAACAAAACCGGCGAGCAGTTCCGTGCGGGGCGCGTTCAGGAGCATACGGACAGTCGGGGGCCTGGCTCGGCCATTGTGGGGAACCCGTGCGGGAGCTCGGGTGGCGCGGGTTGCTCCCGGGGGGCGCCCGACGCGGCGGTGCGCACCGTGCCCGTGCGCCCCCGGCCCTCCCCCGACCGCGGGCCCTCGCACCGGCCACCGGGACCGGTGCGAGGGCGTCCGCACCTCCGTTCGCGACGTCGAGGCTCAGTACGACTTGGGCAGCCCCAGGGTGTGCTGGGCCACGTAGTTGAGCACCATCTCCCGGCTGACCGGAGCGACCCGGCCGACCCTGGTGGCGGCCAGCAGCGCGCCCAGCCCGTACTCCTGGGTCAGGCCGTTGCCGCCGAGGGTCTGCACGGCCTGGTCGACGGTCCGGGCGGCGGCCTCGCCGGCGGCGTACTTGGCCATGTTGGCGGCCTCCCCGGCGGCGAGGTCCTCGCCGGCGTCGTAGAGCAGCCCGGCCTTCTGGGTCATCAGCCGGGCCAGCTCGATCTCCACCGCGCACTGGGCCAGCGGGTGGGCCAGGCCCTGGTGGGCGCCGATCGGGGTGGACCAGACGGTGCGGGTCTTCGCGTACTCGACGGCCTTGCCGAGGGCCTGGCGGGCGAGGCCGAGGGAGAACGCGGCGGTGAGGACGCGCTCGGGGTTGAGGCCGGCGAACAGCTGGAGCAGACCCGCGTTCTCGTCGCCGACCAGGGCGTCGGCGGGCAGCCGGACGTCGTCCAGGAAGACCTGGAACTGCTTCTCCGGGGCGACGAGCTCCATCGGGATCGCCCGGTACTCGAAGCCGGGGGTCTCGCGCGGGACGACGAACAGGCAGGGCTTCAGCTTGCCCGTCCGCGCGTCCTCGGTGCGGGCCACGAACAGCACCGCGTCGCAGTGGTCGATGCCGGAGACGAAGACCTTGCGGCCGGTCAGCAGCCAGTCCTCGCCGTCCCGGCGGGCGACGGTGGAGATCCGGTGCGCGTTGGAGCCGGCGTCCGGTTCGGTGATGCCGAAGGCCATCCTGCGGCTGCCGTCGGACAGGCCGGGCAGCCAGCGCCGCTTCTGCTCCTCGGTGCCGTAGCGGGCGATCACGGTGCCGCAGATCGCCGGGGAGACGATGAGCAGCAGCAGCGGGCAGCCCGCGGTGCCGAGCTCCTCCAGGACGATGGCGAGGTCGGTGATGCCGCCGCCCCCGCCGCCGTACTCGGCGGGCAGGTTGACGCCGAGGTAGCCGGCCTTGCCGGCCTCCGCCCACAGTTCGTCGGCGGGCTCGCCGGCCCGGGCCTTGGCGAGGTAGTAGGCGGAGCCGTAGCGGCGGCCGAGGTCGCCGACGGCCCGGCGCAGGGCCTGGCGTTCGGGGGTCTCCAGGAGCTGACTGCCGATGGTGGACATGCGGGGTCCTTCCTCAGGCTTCGGTGGGCTGGACGACGGCCAGCAGGGTGCCGGTTTCGACCTGCCGGCCGGGGGCGGCGCGCAGTTCGACGAGGGTGCCGTCGGTCGGGGCGGCGATGCGGTGCTCCATCTTCATCGCCTCCAGCACCAGCAGCGGCTGGCCGGCGGTGACGGTGTCCCCGACGGCGGCGGCCACCCGGGCGACGGTGCCGGGCATCGGGGCGAGCAGGGCGCCGGGGTCGGTGCGGACGGTGGGGTCGGGGAAGCGCGGCAGGGCGGTGAGCGCGGCGGAGCCGGCCGGGGTGTCGACGTGCACCCGGTCGCCGTACCGGGTGACGCGGTAGGTGCGGCGGAGCCCGTCCTCGGACAGCACGACCCGGTCCGGCGCGGCCTCGACCAGCTCGACGCCCGGGTGGTCCTCGGCCAGCAGGCCGGCCCGGGTGAGCCGGTAGCGGACGGCCGACTCGGTGCCGTCCTCGGCCCGGTAGCGCTTGAGCTGCGGCTGGGAGGGCAGGTTGCGCCAGCCGGAGGGCAGGGCACCGCGGCGGCCGGCCGCGTCGGCGAGGGCGGCGGCCAGGGCGGCGCGGTCGGCGCCCTTGGTGTCCGGGGCGGTGAGCTCGGCGGCGTGCTCGGCCAGGAAGCCGGTGTGCAGGTCCGCGGCCAGGAACGCCGGGTGGCGCAGGGCCCGGACCAGCAGCTCCCGGTTGGTGGCCGGGCCGTGGACGCGGGCGCGGGCGAGGGCGTCGGCGAGCCGGCGGGCGGCGGCGGCGCGGGTGGGGGCCCAGGCGATCACCTTGGCGAGCATCGCGTCGTAGTGCGGGGTGATCTCGCTGCCGGCCGCCACGCCGGAGTCCAGTCGCAGTCCGGCGCCCGCTTCGGCTTTGGCTCCGGCTCCGGCTCCGGCTCCGGCTCCGGCTCCGGCACTGGTGAACTCCTGGTACGGGAGCGTCAGTTCGAGCCGGTGCAGGGGGCCGGTGGCGGGCTGCCAGTCCCTGGCCGGGTCCTCGGCGTAGAGCCGGGCCTCGATCGCGTGCCCGCGGGAGGCCGGAGGCTCGGGCGGCAGCGCGTCGCCCTCGGCGACGGCGAGTTGCAGCGCCACCAGGTCCAGTCCGGTGACGGCCTCGGTGACCGGGTGTTCGACCTGGAGCCGGGTGTTCATCTCCAGGAAGAAGAACCGGCCGTCCTCGGCGAGCAGGAACTCGGCGGTGCCGGCGCCGGTGTAGCCGATCGCCCGGGCCGCGGCGCGGGCCGCCGCGTGCAGTCCGGCGCGGACGTCGGCCGGCAGGCCGGGGGCCGGGGCCTCCTCGATCACCTTCTGGTGGCGCCGCTGGAGCGAGCAGTCGCGGTCGCCGACCGTCCAGACGGTGCCGTGGCTGTCGGCCAGCAGCTGGACCTCGACGTGGCGTCCGGCGGGCAGGTAGCGCTCGCAGAACACCTCGTCCGAGCCGAAGGCCCTGGCCGCCTCGGCCCGGGCGGCCGCGAGCGCGCCGGGCAGGTCGGCCAGGCTCCGCACCACGCGCATGCCGCGCCCGCCGCCGCCCGCCGCGGCCTTGACCAGCAGCGGCAGATCGGCCTCGGAGGGCTCGGTGAGCGCGCCCAGCACCGGCACCCCGGCCTCGGCCATCAGCCGCTTGGCGGCGGTCTTGGAACCCATCGCGGCGATCGCGGCCGGCGGCGGGCCGACCCAGACCAGGCCGGCGTCGAGCACCGCCCGGGCGAACCCGGCGCTCTCGGAGAGGAACCCGTACCCGGGGTGGACGGCGTCGGCCCCGGCGGCGAGCGCGGCCCCGACGATCAGGTCCGCGCGCAGGTAGGTGTCGGCGGGCGCGGCGCCGGGCAGCCGGACGGCGGCGTCGGCCTCGCGCACGTGCGGGGACCCGGCGTCCGGGTCGGAGTGGACGGCGGTGGTCGCGATGCCGAGCTCCCGGCAGGTGCGGAAGACCCGGCGGGCGATCTCACCCCGGTTGGCGACCAGCAGGTTGGTGATCATTGTCTCGGGGGTCCTTTACGGGGTCCTGTGCGGGGCCGTTGACAGGGCTTCCAGGGCTTCTCGGGGCTTCAGGGCTTCTACGGCTTCCACAGGGGCTTCTAGAGGCGGAAGACGCCGTAGCCGTGTGCGCCCTCGACCGGCGCGTTGTGGATCGCGGACAGGCACAGGCCGAGCACCGTACGGGTGTCGCGCGGGTCGATCACGCCGTCGTCGTAGAGCCGGCCGGAGAGGAACACCGGCAGCGACTCGGCCTCGATCTGCTGCTCGACCATCGCCCGGATCGCCGCGTCCGCGTCCTCGTCGTACGGCTGCCCCTTCGCCGCGGCGGACTGCCGGGCGACGATCGACAGCACCCCGGCGAGCTGCTGCGGGCCCATCACCGCGGACTTGGCGCTCGGCCAGGCGAACAGGAAGCGCGGCTCGAAGGCCCGGCCGCACATGCCGTAGTGGCCGGCCCCGTAGGAGGCGCCCATCAGCACGGACAGGTGCGGGACCTTCGAGTTGGCGACGGCGTTGATCATCATCGCGCCGTGCTTGATGATGCCGCCCTGCTCGTAGTCCCTGCCGACCATGTAGCCGGTGGTGTTGTGCAGGAACAGCAGCGGGATGTTCCGCTGGTTGGCCAGCTGGATGAACTGGGCGGCCTTCTGGGACTCCTGGCTGAACAGCACGCCCTGGGCGTTGGCCAGGACGCCGACCGGGTAGCCGTGGAGGCGGGCCCAGCCGGTGGCGAGGCTGGCGCCGTAGAGCGGCTTGAACTCGTCGAAGTCGGAGCCGTCGACGATCCGGGCGATCACCTCGCGCGGGTCGAAGGGCACCTTGAGGTCGCCCGGGACGATGCCGAGCAGCTCCTCCTCGTCGTACTTCGGCGGCTCGGCGGACGGGTCCGGGGCGGGGCCGGGCTTGCGGTGGTCCAGCCGGGCGACGATCCGGCGGGCGATCCGCAGGGCGTCCGCCTCGTCCACCGCGAAGTGGTCGGCCAGGCCGGAGACCCGGGCGTGCATCTCGGCGCCGCCGAGCGACTCGTCGTCGGCCTCCTCGCCGGTGGCCATCTTCACCAGCGGCGGGCCGCCGAGGAACACCTTGGCGCGCTCCTTGACCAGCACGGTGTGGTCGGACATGCCCGGTACGTAGGCGCCGCCGGCCGTCGAGTTGCCGAACACCACGGCCACGGTGGGGATCCCGGCGGCGGACAGCCGGGTGAGGTCGCGGAAGAGTGCGCCACCGGGGATGAAGATCTCCTTCTGGCTGGGCAGGTCGGCGCCGCCGGACTCGACCAGGTTGACCAGCGGGAGGCGGTTGTTCAGCGCGATCTCGTTGGCCCGCAGGGCCTTGCGCAGGGTCCACGGGTTGCTGGCGCCGCCGCGCACCGTCGGATCGTTGGCGGTGACCACGCACTCGACGCCCTCGATCACACCGATGCCGGTGACCAGCGCCGCGCCCACCGGGTGGTCGCTCCCCCAGGCGGCCAGCGGGGACAGCTCCAGGAAGGGCGAGTCCGGGTCGAGCAGCAGCTCGATCCGCTCACGGGCCAGCAGTTTGCCGCGCTTGCGGTGGCGCTCCACGTACTTGGGGCCGCCGCCGGCCAGCGCCTTGGCGTGCTCGGCGTCGAGCTCGGCGAGCCGGCCGAGCATCGTGGCGCGGTGCTCGGCGTACTCGGGCCCGGCCGGGTCGACGCGGGTGGTCAGGACGGTCACAGCGGGGCCTCCGGGCTGTCCAGGAGCGTGGTCGGGATGTCGAGCCGGCGCGAGCGCAGCCACTCGCCGAGGGCCTTGGCCTGCGGATCGAAGCGGTGCCGGGCGGCGACGCCCTCGCCGAGCAGTCCCGTGAGGGTGAAGTTGACCGCGCGCAGGTTCGGCAGCACGTGCCGGGTGACGGTCGACTCCGCGGTCTCGGGAAGGAGTTCGCGCAGCTTC
This sequence comes from Kitasatospora sp. NPDC096204, assembly GCF_044763205.1. Classification (NCBI taxonomy): domain Bacteria; kingdom Bacillati; phylum Actinomycetota; class Actinomycetes; order Kitasatosporales; family Streptomycetaceae; genus Kitasatospora; species Kitasatospora sp. NPDC096204. The sequence continues at coordinate 111,058 of NZ_JBIWFT010000016.1, read as the reverse complement.
TCGACGGTGAGGGCGTGCGCCAGCCAGCGCCAGCCGTCCGCGGAACGGGCCCAGACGCCGAGGTTGGCGTCCCCGCCCTTGTCACCGCTGCGGGCGCCGGCCACCAGCCCGAGCGGAGCCCGCCGGGTCGGGCCGGCCGGCAGCGGCTCGGGCAGCTCGCCCTCCACCGGACGGGCCCGCCCGGTGACGGGCGGCGGCGGTACGGCGATCCGGCGGCCGTCCGGCAGGACGGCGGTGTGCTCGACGGCCTTGGCGTCGACGTACGCGGCGCTGAACACCCCGTACGGCGCACCCGGCCCCGGTGGGGCGGTGAGGTGGAAGCCCGGATAGCCGGACAGCCCCAACTCGACGGCCGCCTCGCCGAGTTCGCGCCCGACCTTGGCCGGGTCCGGGTCCCGGGCGGCCAGCCGGAGCAGCGCGGAGGCGGCCTCCTCGGTCGGGGCGTCCGGGTGGTCGGTGCGGGCCAGCGTCCAGCGCAGTTCGGCGGGGCGGGCGCCGGGCGGCAGGGCGTCGTCGAACTGCCGCCGGACCAGGGCGGCCTTGGCCTCGATGTCCAGGCCGGTGAGGACGAACACCACCTCGTTGAGGTGGCCGCCGAGCCGGTTGAGGCCCGCCTTCAGGGTCGGCGGCGGGGCCTCGCCGCGCACGCCGTCGATCCGGACCCGGTCCGGGCCCTGCCCGGTGAGCCGTACGGTGTCCAGCCGGGCCGTGACGTCGGGGCCGAGGTAGTGCGATCCGCCGGTCTCGTACAGGAGTTGGGCGGTGACGGTGCCGGTGGTGACGGCGCCGCCGGTGCCCGGGTGCTTGGTGATCACGCTGGAGCCGTCGGCGTGCAGCTCGGCGAGCGGGAAGCCGGGGCGGGTGACGTCGTGCTCCTGGAAGAAGGCGTAGTTGCCGCCGGTCGCCTGGGCGCCGCACTCCAGGACGTGCCCGGCCACCACGGCGCCGGCCAGGGCGTCCAGGTCCCGCGGGGTCCAGCCGAAGTGGGCGATCCCGGGGCCGACGACCAGCGCCGCGTCCGTCACCCGGCCGGTCACCACCACGTCGGCGCCGTCGGCCAGACAGGCCGCGACACCGAACCCGCCGAGGTAGGCGTTGGCGGCCAACAGATCATCGGGCAAGCCCAGTTCGGCGCGGCGCGGGAGCAGGTCGTCGCCCTCGACATGGGCGACGGCCGCCTCGACGCCGAGCCGCCGGGCCAGCGCGCGCAGCTCCTCGGCGAGCCGGGCCGGGTTGAGGCCGCCCGCGTTGACCACGATCCGCACGCCGCGCTCCCGGGCCAGGCCGAGGCACTCCTCCATCTGGCGCAGGAAGGTCCGGGCGTAGCCGAGCGACGGATCCTTCAAGCGGTCCCGGGCGAGGATGAGCATGGTCAGCTCGGCCAGGTAGTCCCCGGTGAGCACGTCCAGCGGCCCGCCGGTGAGCATCTCCCGCACCGCCGCGAAGCGGTCCCCGTAGAACCCCGAGGCGTTGCCGATCCGCAGTACCGTGCCGTCGCGCGCCAATGCGCCTCCCCTGCCGGTGAGTTGGGCGCACCCTCGGGCGGGGTGGCGCCGAGCAGCAGCGTGGCACCGCCCCGAGAAAAAAGCAATCATGCTTGCTTGTTTTTCGACATCCGTTCGCGCCGGTCGCGCCGTTCGACCGGCGCACCGGCATGCCGGCGGCGGACGGCGGGAATCCGGACCGGCAGATTCCGGCTGGACAGGGCTTTGGCAACCCCTATTCGAAAGTTGCCGATCACGGGGTCCGCGAGCCCCGAACCGGCAGCTACAGCGGCCACAGGGGGTGTGTGGACGACAACCATTGACCCGGAGTCAGCGATTCCGAAAGGATGCGCCACCATGACTACGCGCGTAAACCTTCTGTCAAGACGGCTGATCGCCCCGCTCCGGCTGGCGGCCCTGCTGTCGCTGCTGGTGTCGGTCGGGGTGTTCTTCGCCGGCGCCGGTGAGGCCCAGGCGACGCCCTCCTGCGCGGTGCTCTCCACCGGCGCGGCCTCCCAGGCCGACGCCGCCGTCCGCTCCGCCTGCGGCCTGATAGGCACCCCGTACTCGTGGGGCGGCGGCCACGGCTCGCAGCCCGGCCCGACGTACGGCCTCTGCGACTCGGCCAACGGCGCGCCCAACGACTGCAACGTCCGCGGCCTGGACTGCTCCGGCATGGTCCGCTACGCGTACTACCTGGCCGTCGGCCAGGACGTCATCAACGGCACCACGCGGACCCAGTGGCCGACCTCGCGGGCCGTCGCCCGCTACTACAGGTCGGACGGGACCGCACCGCTGCTCCCCGGCGACCTGGTGTACTTCGGCAACACCGCCTCCACCATCCACCACGTCGCGATGTACCTCGGACAGGGCTGGATCGTCGAGGCCCCGTACTCCGGCGGCTACGTCCGGGTGGTGGCGCTCTCCTCGCACAGCGACTACTACGGCGCCATCCGCCTGTACGGCCCCGGCAACTCCACCCCGACCACCCCGCCGCCCCCGTCGAACGGCGGCCAGTACTGGGTGGACACCAACGCCAACGCTCCGGTGTACGGCTCCCCGACCTCCACCACCAGCACCGGCACCCTCTACCAGGGCACCAACTACGTCTACTGCAAGGCCTGGGGCCGCGAGGTCTCCAACGGCAGCGCCTACAACCACTGGTGGCTGAAGACCGACCCGGACGTGGGCCCCGGTGGCCAGTGGGTGTCCGCGTACTACCTCTCCCGGTGGGGCAACGACGTCGCCAAGGACAACAGCGGCACCACCATCCCCACCTGCGAAGGCGGCGGCACCCCGCCCGCCACCGGGAAGTACTGGGTGGACACCTTCGCCAGCGCGAGCGTCTACTCCTCGCCGACCTCCACTAACGCCACCGGGACGCTGAACCAGGGGACGAACTACGTCTACTGCAAGGCCTGGGGCCGCGAGGTGTCGAACGGCAGCAGCTACAACCACTGGTGGCTGAAGACGGACTCGGACGGCGGCCCGGCCGGCCAGTGGGTCTCCGCGTACTACCTGTCGCGCTGGGGCAGCGACCAGGCCAAGGACAACAACGGCACGACCATCCCCGACTGCTAGCGGCGGGCCGACCGTGCCGGCCGCGGCCACCGACGAGGTGGTGCGGCCGGCACGGTCGCGTTCTGCCGGGGCGCCCGCGCGTGACCGGTCGGGCCCGCGCGGATCGGTCGGGGACCGCGGCGACCGATCGGGGCCCGCCCCGACCGATCAGGATTCGAGAAGCGCCCGACCGGGGTGCACCCCTAGCGTTGCAGTCATGAGCGACATCACCATTCACTGGACCTTCCTCCCGCACACCGACCCCGAGGCCTCCCTCGCCTTCTACCGCGACCTGCTCGGCTTCGAGGTGCGCAGCGACATCGGCGGCGGCCCGATGCGCTGGATCACCGTCGGCCCCGCCGGCCAGCCCGACGTCTCCCTGGTGCTGGAGCCGGCGTCCGCCGACCCGGGCCGCACCCAGGACGAGCAGCGGACCGTCACCGAGATGATGGCCAAGGGCACCTTCGCCCGGATCGTCCTGGGCACCCGCGACCTGGACGGCGTCTACGACCGGCTGAAGTCCGGCGGCGCCGAGCTGGTCCAGGAGCCGACCCGGCAGCCGTACGGCGTCCGCGACTGCGCGTTCCGCGACCCGGCGGGCAACATGGTCCGCTTCAACGAGCTGGGCTGACCCCCGCCGGTACCCGTACCCTTCAGGACACCCACGGACCACCGAGAGCCAGGGAGCGAAGACCACGATGCCCGACCGGACGGACGCGCAGCCGCACGTCGCCGACAGCCACGACCTAATCCGCGTGCACGGCGCACGCGAGAACAACCTCAAGGACGTCAGCGTCGACATCCCCAAGCGCCGGCTGACGGTGTTCACCGGGGTGTCCGGCTCGGGCAAGAGCTCCCTGGTCTTCGACACCGTCGCCGCCGAGTCCCAGCGGCTGATCAACGAGACCTACAGCGCGTTCGTCCAGGGCTTCATGCCCACCCTGGCCCGCCCCGAGGTGGACGTCCTCGAGGGCCTGACCACCGCGATCATCGTCGACCAGCAGCGGATGGGCGCCGACCCGCGCTCCACCGTCGGCACCGCCACCGACGCCAACGCGATGCTGCGCATCCTGTTCAGTCGCCTAGGCACCCCGCACATCGGCTCCCCCAAGGCGTTCTCCTTCAACGTCCCCTCGATCAGCGGCGCCGGCGCCGTCACCGTCGAGCGGGCCGGCAGGACGGTCAAGGAGCGGCGCAGCTTCAGCATCACCGGCGGCATGTGCCCGCGCTGCGAGGGCCGCGGCTCGGTCTCGGACATCGACCTCACCCAGCTGTACGACGACGGCAAGTCGATCTCCGAGGGCGCGTTCACCATCCCCGGCTGGAAGACGGACAGCTGGTGGACGGTCGGCGTCTACGCCAACTCGGGCTTCCTCGACCCGGACAAGCCCATCCGCGAGTTCACCGAGCAGGAGCTGCGGGACTTCCTGTACCGGGAGCCGACCAAGGTCAAGGTCAACGGCGTCAACCTGACCTACGAGGGCCTGATCCCCAAGATCCAGAAGTCCATGCTGTCCAAGGACAAGGACGCGCTGCAGCCGCACATCCGGGCCTTCGTGGAGCGGGCCGTGACCTTCACCGCCTGCCCCGACTGCGAGGGCACCCGGCTCAGCGCGGCGGCCCGCTCCTCGAGGATCGCGGGCATCAGCATCGCCGACGCCTGCGCGATGCAGATCAGCGACCTCGCCACCTGGGTCCGCGACCTCGACGAGCCGTCGGTGGGGCCGCTGCTCGGCACGCTCCGGCAGACCCTCGACTCCTTCGTGGAGATCGGCCTCGGCTACCTCTCGCTCGACCGCCCCTCCGGCACCCTGTCCGGCGGCGAGGCGCAGCGGGTCAAGATGATCCGCCACCTGGGCTCCTCGCTCACCGACACCACGTACGTCTTCGACGAGCCGACCACCGGCCTGCACCCGCACGACATCGAGCGGATGAACCGGCTGCTGCTGCGCCTGCGGGACAAGGGCAACACGGTGCTGGTGGTGGAGCACAAGCCGCAGACCATCGCGATCGCCGACCACGTGGTCGACCTCGGCCCGGGGGCCGGTACGGCCGGCGGCACGGTCTGCTACGAGGGCGACGTGGCGGGGCTGCGCACCAGCGGCACGGCGACCGGCCGCCACCTGGCCGACCGCACGGCGCTGCGGGACGCCGTGCGCAAGCCCACCGGCACGCTGGAGATCCGCGGCGCGAACACCCACAACCTGCGGGACGTGGACGTGGACGTCCCGCTCGGGGTGCTCACGGTGGTGACCGGGGTGGCGGGGTCGGGCAAGAGCTCGCTGATCCACGGCTCGCTCCGGGCGGAGGAGGGCGTGGTCTCCGTCGACCAGGGCGCGATCAAGGGCTCCCGGCGCAGCAACCCGGCCACGTACACCGGGCTGCTGGAGCCGATCCGCAAGGCCTTCGCCAAGGCCAACGGCGTGAAGCCGGCCCTGTTCAGCGCCAACTCCGAGGGCGCCTGCCCGACCTGCAACGGCGCCGGGGTGGTCTACACCGACCTGGCGATGATGGCCGGGGTGGCCACCACCTGCGAGGACTGCGAGGGCAAGCGGTACCAGCCCGCGGTGCTGGAGTACCACCTGGGCGGGCGGGACATCGCCGAGGTGCTGGCGATGTCGGTGACGGAGGCGGAGGAGTTCTTCGGCTCGGGCGAGACGAAGCTCCCGGCCGCGCACCGCGTCCTGGAGCGGCTCGCCGACGTCGGGCTCGGCTACCTGAGCCTCGGCCAGCCGCTCACCACGCTCTCCGGCGGCGAGCGGCAGCGGCTCAGGCTGGCCACCCACATGGCGGACAAGGGCGGTGTCTACGTCCTGGACGAGCCGACCACCGGGCTGCACCTGGCCGACGTCGAGCAGTTGCTCGGGCTGCTGGACCGGCTGGTCGAGTCCGGCAAGTCGGTCGTCGTGATCGAGCACCACCCGGCGGTGATGGCGCACGCCGACTGGATCATCGACCTCGGTCCGGGCGCCGGCCACGACGGCGGGCGGGTGGTCTTCGAGGGCACTCCGGCCGAGCTGGTCGCGGCCCGCTCCACGCTGACCGGCGAGGCGCTGGCCGACTACCTGGGCTGAGCCGTCCTGCCTGGTCGGAGCCGTCCTGCCTCGCCCGAGTCGTCCGCCCCGGGCCGGGCCGACCTACCTGGGCCGGGCCACGCGGGCCGGGCCACCAGGGCCGGGCCGTCCTACCTGGGCCGGGCCGCCGCGGCCGGGTCGAGCGGGAGGGCCATCTCCAGGATCCGCGCCGAGGCGTCCAGGACGTACGGGGTGTCCTCCCCCGTGTAGGCGAACCCGCGCCGCAGGTAGAAGGCGGCGGCGCGGGGGTTCGCCTCGTGCACCCCGAGCAGCATCCGCCCGGCGCCCCGGACCCGGGCCCAGGCGAGCACCGCGTCCAGCAGGGCGTCGGCGACGCCGCGCCCGCGGCCGCGATGCGCCGGGTCCACCCAGACGCCGATCAGGTCGAGCACGCCGGCCTGCGCCCGGTTCGGGGCGGACAGCATGGTGCCGACCCACTCCCCCGCGGCGTCCACGGCGACCAGGCCGAGCCGTTCGGGCTCGTTGAGCCAGCCGCACCGGGCCTGCCACTCGCCCTCGCCGTGCCGGCTCGCGTGCTCGTGGGTCTCGCCGAACGCCAGGGGTGTGTCGAGGAGTTGGGCCAGCCGGACCTTCCGCAGGCGCTGCCAGTCGCCCCGCCCGATCCGCTCGATCCGGTACTCCATGCTCTCCCCCGTCACACGACACCGCCTCCGCCGCCGGTGATCACCGGCGGCGGAGGCAGGATAGCCGCGGGGGGGGAACCGCGGGGGGAACCACGGGTGGAACTACGGCTTGATGCGGACCACCTGCGGGTCGTGGTCGCTGGCCTGCTGGGCGAACTCGGCGTTGATGTGCACCACGTCGTACTTGGCGTAGCCGACCTCGGGGCTGACCAGGATGTGGTCCAGCACCTGCGAGTTGCCCTGGTAGACGTACGAGTACTGCTCGGTCTCCGGCAGCTCGTTCACCAGGTCGCGCAGCACGCCGCCCTTGGTGAGCGCGGCGAGCGCGGGCGAGAACTGGTAGTCGTTGAAGTCACCGAGGGAGACGACCTTGGCCTCCTTGTCGGCGGCCAGCAGTTGGGCGACGAAGGCCTGCTCGACGGTGGCCTGCTTGATCCGCTGCACCTCGGAGCCGCGGGTCGGCTGCTGGAAGCGGCTGTCGATGCCCTGGTCGCCGCCCTTGCTGTTGAAGTGGTTGGCGATGACGAAGACCTTCTTGCCGCGGAAGGAGAACTGGCCGACCAGCGGCTTGCGGCTGTTGGTCCAGGCCTCGTCGTTCGGCTCGATCCGGCCGGGCGAGGCGGTCAGCGCGGTGCTCGCGCCGGTGCCGGTCACGCCGACGGCGGTGGTGGCGGTGCCGCCGGGGATGTCGGTGAAGGACACCCGCTGCGGGTTGAACAGGAAGACCTGGCGGATGTTGCCGCCGGGCTCGCCGCCGTCCTTGCCGTCCTGCGGGTCGACCGAGCGCCAGTCGTAGGCCGGGCCGCCGGCCGCCTTGATCGCGGCGACGAACTTGGCGACGGTCTGGCTCGCGTCCACCGTGCCGTCGTTCTTGGCGCCGTTGTTGTCCTGGATCTCCTCCAGGGCGACGATGTCGGGCGAGCGCAGGTTGGTGACGACGCCCTGGGCCAGCTCGGCGAACTTGGCGTCCGGGTTGCCCGGGGCCAGGTTCTCCACGTTGTAGGTGGCGAGGGTGAGTTCGCGGTCGGTCGCCTGGGCGGTGACCTCGCGCTGGAGGTGGTTGTCCTTCAGCGTGCCCATGGTGCCGGCGACCAGGGTGTAGCCACCGAAGTTGTTGTAGTCCAGCGGGCCGGTGGTGGCGCCGGTCAGCTCGTCGCCGACGTTGGCCACCGGGAAGGGCTGCTGGTTGGTCGGGGCCTGCTGCTGGATCATCAGGCGGCCGACGTTGGGCTCGCGGTAGGACTCGTACAGCACGCCGCCGCGCTTGCTGCGCTGGTCCTGCTTGTCGGCGGCGACCCACAGCTCGTTGTACTTGTCGGTCGCCTGGATCACCCGGACGTCCTTGACCTGGACGAGCATGCCCTCCAGGGACTCGTAGAAGTCCAGGGTGTACTTCTCCGGGTCGAGCTTCACGCCGTCGATGGAGCCGTCCGCACCGGCCGGCGGGGCGTAGGTGCCGGGGATGTTGCGGGTGTCCACGACCACCGGGGCGGGCAGCGGGTTGCCGGCCGACAGGACGGTGACCCCCGGGGCGGAGATCTCGGTGAGGGACTGCGAGCCGCCGCCGAGGTTCGGGTAGTACTCGGTGACCTTTCCGCTCACCAGCACCGAGTCGCCGACCTTCACGGTCGGGTTGCCGCCGGTGAAGACGAAGACGCCCTCGCTGGTGGCCGGGTCGGCGTCCGGGTTCGGGTCCTGGATCCAGAAGCCCTTGGAGCTGCCGTACGCGCGCACGCCGGTGACGATGCCGGGCACGCCGGTGACCGGCTTGCCGGCCTGCGGGGATATCCGGGTGTTGCCCTGGATGTCGTGGATCCGCAGCGGGCCGACCTCGGTCGGGGCGGGGGTCGCGGCGGAGGCGGCGGTGGCCACCGGCAGCGGGACGAGCACCAGCGAGGCGGCCAGCGACGCCGGGATCAGGGCGGCGCGCAGCAGGGCTCTGCGGGGGCGGGGTGCGGGGGCGGTGGTCACCGGGGCAGGACTCCTAGCTCCGCCGTGCGGCACTGGTGTGGCACGGCGGTCCGGGCGGAGGCGCGCTTCGAGCGCGCGCTGCTCGCATGGGGAAGAAGCGGAGGACGGACGCCCGCCCCCCGCGGCGCCCCTCAAGATACGCGCGTAGAAAATGCCCCGACAAGACCCTGCCGGTGAACTGTCGGTTCCACCGGGGTGACGTGACGCACGGTCAGTCCGAGCTCCTCACAGCCCGCTCCCAGCGGACTCCCAGGAAGCCTCGATCCGCTCGACGACCAGCTCGCACAGCTCGTGGGTGCGCAGCGCGTCGTGGGCGTCCAGGGTCTGCCCGGAGCGGACGGCCGCCAGGAAGGCCAGTACGCACTGCTCGATGCCGCGCTGACGGGCCACCGGCACCCAGTCGCCGCGGCGGCGGACGGTCGGCTGGCCGCGGTGGTCGATCACCTCGGCCAGGTTGCGCACCTCGCGCTTGGAGTCGCCGCCGGAGACCTCCAGCACCTCCTCGGTGGAGCCGGAGACCCGGTTCATGATGCCCAGCGCGGTGAACCCCGCCCCGCCGAGGGTGAGCACCACGTGCTCGACCAGTCCGTCCCGGGTGCGGGCCCGGACGTCCACGTGCTCGATCTCGCCGGGGGCCAGGAAGCGCAGCAGGTCCACGACGTGGATGAAGTCGTCGTACACCAGGGTGCGGGCGGCCTCGGCCAGGCCCTCGCGGTTCTTCTGGAGGACGATCAGGTCGCGCGGGCGCTCCTTGGCCTGGACGTAGCCGGGCGCGTGGCGGCGGTTGAAGCCGACCATCAGCGAGCGGCCGGTGCGGTCGGCGAGGTCGACCAGCCGGCGGGCGCCGTCCAGGGTGTAGTCGAGCGGCTTGTCGACGTAGACGTCCACCCCGGCGGTGAGCAGCTGCTCGACGATCGGGACGTGCTGGTCGGTGGCGGCGTGCACGAAGGCGGCGCGGATACCGCCGGCGATCAGCTCGCCGAGGTCGGTGAAGCGGTGCTCGGGGGCGATCCGGTGGGCCTCGCCGAGCCGGTCCAGCTTGGCCGCGTCCCGGGTCATCAGCCGCAGGTCGAGGCCGGGCAGCGCGGTGAGCACCGGCAGGTAGGCCTTCTGCGCGATGTCGCCGAGGCCGATCACCCCGACCGGGAGCCGGGTCTCGGGTGCGGCACTGGCGTTCATCGGCTCTCCTGACGGTGGGATCGTCGTACGGATATACCCTACAAACCGTCCGGATCGGCGGAACGGTCGGCGGCCGCGAGGAAGGCCGCACCCGCCGGCAGCAGCGGGGGCAGCGGGGCGGCCGCCGGGTGCCAGGGGGCCTCGTACTCCCAGCAGACCCACGCGTCCGCCGCCAGCAGGCGCAGGCAGTCGGCGATCGGCAGGACGCCGGCGCCCAGCGGGAGCGGGGTGCGGTCGTGCGGGCCGGCGATGTCCTTGACCTGCGTGTGGCCGGGGTACGGGGCGAGCGCGGCCCGGGTCTCGACCGGCGTCTCGCCCGCGAGATGGGTGTGCATCAGGTCCCATACGGCGCCCACGGCCGGGTGGGCGACCCGGGCCAGCAGCCCGGCCACCGCCCGTCCGCCCCGGTGGGAGTCGTGGGTCTCGACGAGCACGCGGACGCCCAGCGCCCCGGCGTCCTCCGCGACCGCCGCGAGCCGCCGGGCGGCCCGGTCGTCGGCCTCGGCCCGTGGGCCGTCGCCGCCGCGCGGGAAGACCCGGACGGCTGGCTCGCGCTCTACGACGGCTCGGCGGACGCCTGCGGCAACTACGAGGAGCGCTGCGGCCTGGCCGCCTCCGCCGACCCGCGCGGCTGGCACCGGCTCACCCCGGACGGCCCCTGGCTGGACGTCCGGTACGCCGACCTCGTCCTGGCCCGCGGCCGCTGGTACCTCTACCGCGCCGACGGCGCCCACGAGCTGCGGGTGGCCGTCCTGGACGAGTTCGCCGGAGTCCGCCCCGACGGCAGCCCGGCGGCGCCGGACCGCGGCTGAGCCCGGGCTGCCCGGGCCGCTCGCCCGGCCTCCGGCAGCGGGTCAGGTCGCCAGCAGGGCCTCGGCGATGCCCCGGGCCCGCCAGGCGGCGTCGGGGGTGCCCTCGCGCAGGGCGGTGACGATGGCGCCGTCCATCAGGAGCGCGAACTGCCGTGCCCGCTCCCCGGGTCGGGGGACGTCCGCGCCCCGCATGAGCTGCTCGACCAGCTCGATGACGCGGGTCTTGTGCAGGGCCGCCATCCGGCGGGCCGGGCTGGCCGGGTCGGCGATCTCGGTCATCGTGTTGATCGCGACGCAGCCGCGGTAGTCCCGCGCCGCGAAGCGTTCGGCCAGCGCGTCGAAGACGTGCAGCGGGTGGCCGCCGTGGGCGGCGACCCGTTCGGTGAGCCACTCCCGCCACCGGACGTCGCGGCCTTCCAGGACCGCCGTCACCAGCGCCTCCTTGCCGGCGAAGTGCCGGTAGAAGGAGGCCCGGCCCACGCCGGACTCGGAGAGGATGCGCTCCACGCCGACCGCGCGGATCCCGTGGGCGTAGAAGAGGGACTCGGCCGTGCTCAGCAGGCGCGCCCTCGCGTTGACTGCCACGCGGCAGATCCTAACCACCCCCGACGCCGAACGGTACCGATCGGTACCGTTCTGCGATCGGTACCGTCCTGCGGTCGGTACCGTCCTGCGGTCGGTACCCGTCCGGCGGGCTCACGCGCCCGCGGCGGCCGCCTCGGCGAGGGAGTCCAGCACCGGCCGCACCAGCGGATGCCCGTCGGCGCCGGCCCGGACGGCGGCGAAGACCCTGCGGGTGGCGAGCTCGCTGTCCACCGGGCGCACCGCGACCTCGCACAGGTCCACCCCGCGCAGCGCCGAGCGCGGCACCAGCGCCACCCCGAGGCCCGCCGAGGCGAGCGCGACCACGGCCCGGAAGTCGTCCGAGGAGTGCAGCAGCCGGGGCTGGAACCCGGCGTGCTCGCAGGCCAGCAGCACCACGTCGTGGCAGGGGTTGCCCGGGTACGGCCCGATCCACGGCTCGTCGGCGAGCGCGGCGACGGCCAGCGGTCCCGACTCGGCGGCCAGCCGGTGGCCGAGCGGCAGCACGGCCTCGAAGGGCTCGGCGTACAGCGGCACCCTGGTCAGCCGGGCGTCGTCGGCGCGCGGCGCGCCCCGGTACTCGACGGCCACCGCGAGGTCGGCCCGGCCGTCCAGCACCATCGGCAGGCTGGCGTCCCCTTCGGCGTCCAGCACCTTGAGCCGCACCCCGGGGGCGCGCTCGGCGAGCAGGCCGACGGCCGGGGCGAGCACGGAGGCGATGGCGGTCGCGAAGGAGGCGACGGTGACCTCTCCGGAGACGCCCGCGCTGTACGCGGCGAGGTCGGCCTCGGCGCGCTCCAGCTGGGCGAGCACCACGTCGGCGTGGCCGAGCAGGATCTCCCCGGCGGCGGTCAGCCGCACACCCCGGCCCTCCCGGGCGAGCAGGTGGTGGCCGGTCTCCTGCTCCAGGGCGGCCAGCTGCTGGGAGACCGCGGAGGGGGTCAGGTAGAGGGCGGCCGCCGCGGCGGTCACGGTGCGGTGGTCCGCCACGGCCCGCAGGGTCCGCAGCCGTCGTGCGTCGATCACGCACCAATTCTGCCAGCGCGGCGCGGCCCGCCGGACCGGCCGGAGCGGCGGCGGCACCTTCCGGAGCAGCGGTTTCGGCCGGAGGCGGCGCCGGTGGCGCATTTCCGGACGAGATCGCTCCAGGTCGTTGACCGACCATCCGTACGGCGCTTGGCTCTTACCGACCGGGCCACGGGGGGCCGAGGGCCCGGGGCCGTCATCTGGGGAGGATGATCGATGACCACCGCACGCACCCGCCGCCGACTGGCCCGCACCGCCGCCGTCCTGGTGGCCGCCGCCGTGGCCGGGGCCGCGATGCCCGCCGCCGAGGCCCGGCCGCCCAAGGGCGACACCGCCAGGGTCAGCGAGGGCGCCAAGGGCGAGGCGCTGAACGGGCCCTCGCTCGCGCTCGGCCTGAGCGGCGACGGCCGCTACGCGCTGTTCTCCTCCTCGGCGACCGACCTGCTGCCCGGCGGCGCCGGGGCCGTGGGCGACGTCTACGTCCGGGACCTGCGCAACGGCCACACCGAGCGGATCAGCGTCGCCCCCGACGGCTCCGCGCTGGACGCAGGCACCAACGACGCGGCGATCAGCGGCGACGGCCGGTACGTGGTGTTCAGCAGCTACGCGGGCAACGTGGTGGCCGGCCAGCCGAAGCACCCCACCGACGTCTTCGTCCGCGACCGCCGGACCGGACGCACCGAGCTGGTCACCGCCGGTGACGGCAGCTCCGGCGCGGGCGACGATCAGAGCGGCCGCAACGCCTTCGACGCCGCCATCAGTGCCGACGGCCGCTACGTGGTCTACTCCTCCGACCGCACCGACCTCGCCCCCGGCGTGCGCCGCGGCAAGTTCAACGTCTTCGTCACCGACCGCTGGACCCACACCACCCGGCTGATCTCCACCGGGGCGGACGGCACCCCGGCCGACAACAACTCCTCCCGCCCGACGATCAGTGCCGACGGCACCGTCATCGGCTTCAACTCGCGGGCCGGCAACCTGCTCCCGGCCGACCAGGCCCCGCCCGCGGCCGCTGTGCCCGCCGCCGAGACCGCTGTGCCCGCCGCCGAGGCCGCGCAGGCCCCGCGGAGCGCCGGCGCCCACGCCGAGCTGGCCGGGATCCGCGCCTACCCCTACTACGTCTGGGACGCCCGCACCGGGAAGATCACCGGCGCCAGCTACGACGCGGCCGGCGAGCTCGTCGGCAGCGGCAACGACGGACGGATCAGCCCCTCCGGCCGCTACGCGCTCTACACGGTCTACGAGGAGGGCGGCCGGCCCGGTTCGCACGGCCGCCACCAGGACGTCTACGTCCGCGAGCTGGCCACCGGCCTCACCACCAAGGTCGACAAGCCGCTGTCCGGCAGCACCCTCGAATCGTCCTATAACCCCGTGATGTCGCTGGGCGACCGCTGGGTGTACTTCACCTCCGAGGTCGCCGACCTGGTCCCCGACGACACCAACGGACAGGCCGACATCTTCCGCACCGACCTGCGCACCGGGCTCACCGAGCGGGTCCCCCTCACCGAGGACGGCTCGCAGAGCACCACCTCCGCCTTCTTCCCGCAGGTCGACGACGGCGACACGACGCTGCTGTTCAGCGCCGAGGACGGCAACCTGGCGCCCGTCGTCGACAGCGCCACCACCGACGTCTTCCGGCGCCGCCTGTGACGGCCTGACTCCCCTGCGGGATACGCCTGTTGACGTATTTCCCGACGGGATCACCCGCGGCCGTTGACCACCGGCCCTCCCGACGGTTGGCTCTGCGGAAGCCCGCCGCCGGGAGGGAGCGCGGCCGGGCGACCCCAGGGGAGGACGATCCATGACCACCGCACGCACCCGCCGATGGCTGGCCCGCACCGCCGCCGTCCTGGCGGCCACCGCCGTGGCCGGCGCCACGATGCCCGCCGCCGAGGCCAAGCCGCCCAAGGGCGACACCGCCAAGGTCAGCGAGGGCCCGAAGGGCGAGCAGCTCGACGGACCCTCGTCCGCGCTCGGGCTGAGCGAGGACGGCCGCTCCGCGCTCTTCACGTCCGCCGCGACCAACCTGCTGCCCGTGGCCGGCACCCCGAACTCCGACGAGATCTACGTGCGGAACCTGCGCAACGGGCACATCGAGCGGGCCAGCGTCGCCGACGACGGCTCCCCGCTGAACGCCCCCACCACCGAGGCCTCGATCAGCGGCGACAGCCGCTACGTGGCGTTCAGCACCGCCGCCACCAACGTGGTGCCCGGCCAGGTGCAGCACGCCAGCGACGTCTTCGTCCGCGACCGCTGGACCGGCCGCACCGAACTGGTCACCGCCGCCGCCCTGCCGAGCACCGACGACCAGAGCCGCTACGGCGCCCTCAGCCCCAGCATCAGCCGGGACGGCCGCTACGTCGCCTACGTCTCCAACCGCAGCGACCTCGCCCCGGGCGTCCTGCGGCGCGGCAGGAACAACGTCTACATCACCGACCGCTGGACCCACACCAGCCGACTGGTCACCGTCGGCGCGGACGGCGAGGGCGCGAACAACAACTCCTTCGAGCCGACGATCAGCGCGGACGGCTCCACGGTCGGCTTCACCTCCCGGGCCGGCAACCTGCTCCCGGAACCGCCGGCCCCGACCGGCGACCCGGCCACCGACCCGGCCACCGCCGACACCGGGTCCGCGCCCGACGCCGAGTCCGCGCCCGACGGCGGGGCACCCGGGCTGACCGGGCCCCACTACTACCGCTACTACGTCTGGAACGCCGCCACCGGCATCGTCGGCGGCAGCCTGAACGACACCGGGGGGCTGATCGGCTCCCAGGACGGCCGGATCAGCCCGGACGGCCGCTACGCGGTCTACAGCCTCCCGATCTTCATCGGCGGCTCCCCCGGTCCGGCCCACGGCATCCGGATGGACGTGTACGTCCACGAACTGGCCACCGGCAAGGTCACCAAGGTCAACACCGACCTGCCGGGCACCAGCACGAAGTGGTCGTCCTTCGGCGGCGTCATGACGTTCGACGACCGCTGGGTCTACTTCGCCTCCAACGCCGAGACCCTCGTCCCCGGCGACACCAACGACAGCACCGACGTGTTCCGCCGCGACCTGAGGACCGGGCTGATCGAACGCGTCAGCCTCACCCGGGACGGCGAGCAGACCACCGGTGCCGCCTCCTACAGCCCGGCCGTGGACGCCGCCGGCAACACGGTGATCTTCACCGCCGTCGGCGGCAACCTGGTCCCGGGGAACACCGGCGACCGGCAGGACGTCTTCCTGCGCCGCCTGTGACGCCCTGATCCCCGTTCCGCATACGTCCGTTGACGTATTTTCCGCCGACATCAACCGAGGACGTTGACCCTCCGACCCTCCCGACGATTGGCTCTGCGAAAGCCCGTCGCCGGGAGGGAGCCCGGCCGGGCGATCGCTGGGGAGGAACAACCTCATGACACGTACCACCCGCAACCGGTGGTCGGCGGGCGGCGGCGTGCTGGCCGCCGCCGCCGTACTGGCCGTCACCGCCGCGCCCGCCCAGGCCGCCCCGCCGCCGCGTGGCACCGCACAGGTCAGCACCGGGGTCAACGGCACCGTGCCCGACAACCTGTCCTCGGCCCAGGGCCTCAGCGCCGACGGCCGCTACGCGCTGTTCACGTCCCGGGCCACGAACCTGCTGCCCCAGCCCCCGGTGGGCTGGAGCAACGCCTACGTGAAGGACCTGCGCACCGGCCGCGTCGAGCAGGTCAACCTGTCCGACTCGGGTGCGGCGCCGAGCGGCGCGACCGACCAGGCCGGGATCAGCGCCGACGGCCGCTACGTCGTCTTCGAGAGCGACGGCGAGAACGTGGCGCCCGGCGCGCAGGTCAAGGACCGCACCGAGGTGTACATCAGGGACCGCAGGACCGGCCGCACCGAGCTGGTCAGCAGCAGCCCCACCAACACCGACAAGGACAAGTACCACTACTCGTACAACGCGCAGGTCAGCGGGAACGGCCGGTACGTGGTCTACGTGTCCTCACGGAACGACCTGGACCCGACCGTCGTGGAGCCGGAGCCCGGAACGGAGCCGACCGCCGGCCCCTCGCTCACCAGGCCCTACACGTGGAAGATCAACGTCTACCTCACCGACCGCTGGACCCACACCACCCGGCTGGTCACCCGCGACCACAACGGCCGGGCGGGCGAGAACACGTCCTTCCGTCCGACGATCAGCGCGGACGGCCGCACCATCGGCTTCGGCTCCAGCTCCGCGCTGCTGCCGTCCGAGGAGACGCCCGACCCCGCCGCGTCCGCCGGCGCCGCCGACACGGACCTGCCCCCGGGCGCCGAGGCCGCCCTGCCCGCCGGGGCGTCGCCGCTCCTGGCCCGCCCGACGACCGCCACCTACTACACGTACGACGTGGCCTCCCGGACGATCTCGCCCGCGAGCTACGACACCGAGGGCAAGCTCACCAACGCGGCCTTCGACGCCACCATCAGCCCCGACGGACGGTACGCGGTCTACGCCCTGCCCGAGCCCGGCGGCTCGACCGGCGGCCACCGCTACCACACCGTGCTGCACGTCCGGGACCTGCGCACGGGAGTCGTGACACGGGTCAGCGGCGGCCTGCCCGGCACCGGTTCGGTCGGCTCCTCGGGCCACGGCTCGATCACCGCCGACCACCGCTGGGTCTACTTCTCCTCCGCCGCCGACAACCTGGTGCCGGGCCCGCAGCACCCGGGCTGGGACGTCTACCGCCAGGACCTGCGCACCGGCCGCACCGAGCGGGTCACCACCGCTCCGGACGGCTCGCTCGGCAACGGCTCGTCGAACGACCCGTTCGTGTCGGCCGACGGCAGGACCGTGCTGTTCGGCTCGACCAGCGGCAACCTGGTCGCCGGCGGCAACGGCCCGGCGGTCGAGAACTCCCAGGTCTTCGCCAAGCCCACCGGGCTCCACCGGGGCGACGGCGACGACCAGGGCGAGGACGGCGACGAGCGGTAACCCGCCCCCGGAGGAACCGCGACGGGGGCGGGACGTCGGCCGGGCCGCGTCCCGCCCCCGCAGCGGGAGGGTGGGGCAGGTGGTTCCTGGGCCGTGCGGTGGAGACGAATCGATTCGCCTCCACCGCGCGGCGTTGTGAGCCCGCGGGCCGGTCCGGTTCCGAGCGGTCCGGCCCGCGGGCAGCCTGGGGTGGGGTTACTCCCCCAGCGCGGCGCGCGCGTCCACGAAGGCCGCGACGGCGCGCTCGACGTCCTCGGTGGAGTGCGCCGCGGACAGCTGCACCCGGATCCGGGCCTGACCGTGCGGCACCACCGGGTAGGAGAAGCCGATCACGTACACGCCGCGCTCCAGCAGCAGTTCGGCGAGCCGGCCGGCCTTGGCCGCGTCGCCGATCATCACCGGGGCGATCGGGTGGTCGCCGGGCAGGATCTCGAACCCGGCCTCGGTCATCTTCGTCCGGAACAGCGCGGTGTTGGCCGCCAGCCGCTCGCGCAGCTCGTTGGACTTCTCGACCAGGTCGAGCACCTTGAGCGAGGCGGCCGCGATCACCGGGGCCAGCGAGTTGGAGAACAGGTACGGGCGGGAGCGCTGGCGCAGCAGGGCGACGATCTCCCGGCGGGCGGCGACGTAGCCGCCGGAGGCGCCGCCGAGCGCCTTGCCGAGGGTGCCGGTGATGATGTCCACGCGGTCCATCACGCCGTGCAGTTCGGGGGTGCCGCGGCCGCCCGCGCCGACGAAGCCGACGGCGTGCGAGTCGTCCACCATGACCATGGCGTCGTAACGGTCGGCCAGGTCGCAGATCTCGCGCAGCGGGGCGACGTAGCCGTCCATCGAGAACACGCCGTCGGTGACGATCAGGCGGCGGCGGGCGTCCTGGGTGTCCTGGAGCTGCTTCTCCAGGTCGGCGAGGTCCCGGTTGGCGTAGCGGTGGCGGCGGGCCTTGCTGAGCCGGATGCCGTCGATGATGCTGGCGTGGTTCAGCGCGTCGGAGATGACGGCGTCGCGGTCGTCCAGCAGGGTCTCGAAGACACCGCCGTTGGCGTCGAAGCAGGAGGAGTAGAGGATCGTGTCCTCCTGGCCGAGGAAGGCCGAGAGGCGGTCCTCCAGCTCCTTGTGGACATCCTGGGTGCCGCAGATGAAGCGGACCGAGGCCATCCCGTAGCCCCAGCGGTCCAGGGCGTCCTTGGCGGCGGCGAGCACCTCGGGGTGGTCGGCGAGGCCCAGGTAGTTGTTGGCGCAGAAGTTCAGCACCTCGCCCGGGCGGCCGCCGGCGGTCACGGTGACCGCGGCGCTCTGCGGGGAGCCGATCACCCGCTCGGGCTTGAACAGACCGGCCTCGCGGATCTCGTCGAGGGTCGTGGCGATGTCGGCGCGCACGTTGTCGAACACAGCAGGCTCCTTTTGCGTCGGCGGGGTGGCTCAGGCGGTCCAGTCGAGGATGATCTTGCCGCAGTTGCCGCCCGCGGCGTCGTCGAAGGCGGCCTCGAAGTCGGTGGCGGCGTAGCGGCCGGTGATCACCGGGCTGAGGTCCAGACCACCCTCCAGCAGCACGGACATCGCGTACCAGGTCTCGAACATCTCGCGGCCGTAGATGCCCTTGATGGTGATCATCGAGGTGACGATCGAGGCCCAGTCCACCGGGAACTGCTCGGCGGGCAGGCCGAGCATGGCGATCTTCCCGCCGTGGGTCATGTTGGCGATCATCGACTGCATCGCCTCGGGGCGGCCGGACATCTCCAGGCCGACGTCGAAGCCCTCGCGCAGGCCCAGCTTCTGCTGGCCCTCCTCGATGGTGTGCTGGGAGACGTCCAGCGCCAGCGTCACGCCGACCTCGCGGGCCAGGTCGAGGCGGTACGGGGAGACGTCGGTGATCATCACGTTGCGGGCGCCGGCGTGCTTGGCGACGGCGGCGGCCATGATGCCGATCGGGCCCGCGCCGGTGACCAGCACGTCCTCGCCGACCAGCGGGAAGGACAGCGCGGTGTGCACGGCGTTGCCGAACGGGTCGAAGATCGCGGCGACGTCCAGGTCGACCGGCACCCGGTGCACCCAGACGTTGGAGGCGGGCAGGGCCACGTACTCGGCGAAGGCGCCGTCGCGGTTGACGCCCAGGCCGACGGTGTTGCGGCACAGGTGGCGGCGGCCGGCCAGGCAGTTGCGGCACTTGCCGCAGACCAGGTGGCCCTCGCCGCTGACCAGGTCGCCGACCGCGATGTCCGCGACGCCCGCGCCGATCTCGGCGACCTCGCCGACGAACTCGTGGCCCAGCACCAGCGGGGTCCTGATGGTCTGCTGGGCCCAGCCGTCCCACTTGCGGATGTGCAGGTCGGTGCCGCAGATACCGGTCCGCAGCACCTTGATCAGCACCTCGCCGGGGCCGATCTCGGGCATGGGGACGTCCATCAGCCAGAGCCCGGGCTCGGCCTGCTGCTTGACGAGTGCCTTCACGGCGGCTCCTGACGTGCGGGTGGAACGGCGCCTGCGGGTGCGGGGGCAGGCCGAGGGGGCCCGGTTC
Organism: Kitasatospora sp. NPDC096204; assembly: GCF_044763205.1. Lineage (NCBI taxonomy): Bacteria > Bacillati > Actinomycetota > Actinomycetes > Kitasatosporales > Streptomycetaceae > Kitasatospora > Kitasatospora sp. NPDC096204. The sequence continues at coordinate 91,280 of NZ_JBIWFT010000016.1, read as the reverse complement.
GGCCGCTCCTGACGGGGCGCGCTCCGGGCAGGCAGCAATCTGCCTGGTCGGAGGGGGCGCGGTCCATCGAGGAATTCTTAAGGGCGGCCACAGCTGGGCTGAACGATCGTGCCCGAGCCGCGCCCGCGGGCCGGTGCGGCGTGCCGGTGCTCACCCGTCCGGCCGAGCGCGGAGACGGCGGACGTGACTCCGGCGGGGGCGAACGCAGAGACGGCAGACGCGACTCCGGCGGGGGCGAACGCGGAGACGGCGGACGACTCCGGCGGGGCCCGACCACGGTCCCGGGGTGGGTGACGGCGGGCCGCCAGCCGGGCGGGGCACTCGGCTGACCGTGCTCCCGTTCGGTCCAGCCGGGCACGGACCCGCGCGCGGCCGAACGGCGGCGGTGCTTACGGTGGCGACGCTCCCCCGCGGCCCCGTGGAGCAGCGCTCCGGCCCGGCCGAGCAGCGCTCCGGGGCCCTTCGTCGCCAAGGGGCCGCCCGCCCCAGAGAGGCGCCTGCGCCGATGACCGACACCCGACGGCCCCGACCGGCCGTTCCCCGCTCCGCACCGGTATCCCGCTCGCCGCGCCCGGCCGTGCCCCGCTCCGTACGGGCGGCCTCCGCCGCCCTCGCACTGAGCGGCCTGCTCGCCGTCTCCGCCTGCTCCGGCGGCTCGTCGCCCGCGCGGCAGGCCGGTTCTGCGGTCACCGCCGAGCCGGCCGCGCTCAGCCCGACCGCCACACCGACCGGCAGCCCCACCGGCGCAGTGGTGGCGCTCACCCCGGACGTCATGAGCCGGCTGGACACCGCGATCAAGCAGGCGATGAGCGAGGCCGCCATCCCCGGGGTGATCATCGGCTACACCACCCCCGACGGCAGCTACCAGCGCACCTTCGGCGTCGCCGACAAGGACGCCGGGACGCCGATGTCGCCCGACCTGTACATGCGGATCGGCAGCGTGACCAAGACCTTCACGACCACCGGCATCCTGCGGCTCGTCGACCAGGGCAAGCTCGGCCTGGACGACCCGATCTCCAAGTACGTCCCGAACGTGCCCGGCGGAGACGCCATCACCCTGCGCCAGCTCGGCGAGATGCGCAGCGGCCTGTTCAACTACACCCTGGACTCCGACTTCCAGCAGGCGTTCTTCAACGACCCGAACCGGCCCTTCACCCCGGACCAGCTGCTCGCGTACGCGTTCAAGCACCCGGCGAACTTCGCGCCGGACGCCAAGTTCGAGTACTCCAACACCAACCTGATCCTGCTCGGCCTGGTGGTCGAGAAGGTCGGCGGGCAGCCGCTCCAGGACTTCCTGAACCAGCAGGTGTTCACCCCGGCCGGGCTCGCCAGGACCAGCCTGCCGACCGACGCGACCTTCCCCGACCCGCACGCCCACGGCTACACCAACCAGACGGCCGGCGGCGCCGTCGAGGACTCCACCACCTGGAACCCGTCCTGGGGTTGGGCGGCCGGCGCCGCCATCTCCGACCTCGCCGACCTCCAGACCTGGTCGAAGGTGCTGGCCACCGGCGAGCCGCTGCTCCAGCCGGCCACCCAGGCGGAGCGGCTGAAGTTCAAGTCCGCCGGAGACACCCCCGACCTGGGCTACGGCTTCGGGGTGTTCGACACCCACGGCTGGATCGGCCACAACGGTTCGCTGCCCGGGTACGAGGCCGTGGTGCTCCACCTGCCGCAGGCGAAGGCCGGCCTGGTCATCCTGCTCAACACCGACATCACCCACGACGGTTCGGAGCCCTCGACGCTCGTGGCCCGGGCGATCACCCAGATCGTCTCGCCGAACAACGTCTACACGCTGCCCACCCCGCCCGCCTCGGGCTCGCCGACGGCCTCCCCCTCGCCGACCACGTCGCCGACGACCTCGCCGACCGGTTCGCCGACGCTCTCCCCGCTGGAGTCGCCCACCGCCTCGCCGTCGCCGAATCCGATGGTCACGGAGACCCCGTCACCCGCGGTCTCGCCCACCGCCACGCTGCACATCTCCTGAGGCACGGGGTCTTCGAGCGTTCCGCCGACGGTCCGCCGACATCGCGTCGGCGGACCGTCGATCGTCGGCGTCGCGTCAGATCCCCAGCACCCTGCCGAGGTCGTACGAGACCGGCTCCTCCAGCTGAGCGTAGGTGCAGCTCTCCGGCGTGCGGTCCGGCCGCCAGCGGCGGAACTGCGCGGTGTGCCGGAACCGGGTGCCCTCCATGTGGTCGTACGCGACCTCGACCACCCGCTCGGGACGCAGCGCGATCCAGGAGAGGTCCTTGCCGCCGGTCCAGCGGCTGACGGCGCCGGGCAGCCGGCCCTCGGCGTGCGCGGCCTCGTCCGCCCAGGCGCCCCAGGGGTGCCCGGAGACGTCCGCCATCCGCAACGGGGCCAGCTCCTCGGCGAGTTCGCGGCGGCGGGCCATCGAGAAGGCGGCGCAGACACCGACGTGCTGGAGCCGGCCGTCGTCGTCGAAGATGCCGAGCAGCAGCGAGCCGACCACCGGTCCGCTCTTGTGCTCGCGGTAGCCGGCCACCACGCAGTCGGCGGTGCGCTCGTGCTTGATCTTGTACATGGTCCGCTCCCCCGGCCGGTACGGCTGGTCCAGCGGCTTGGCGACCACCCCGTCCAGCCCGGCCCCCTCGAACTCGGCGAACCAGGTCCGGGCGAGGTCGAGGTCGGTGGCGGCGGGGGCGGTGAACACCGGGTCGGCGGCGTCGGCGAGCGCGGCCTCCAGGGCCGGGCGGCGCACCGACAGCGGTTCGTCCAGCAGGCTCTCGTCCCCGAGGGCGAGCAGGTCGAAGGCGACGAAGGAGGCCGGGGTCCGCTCGGCGAGCAGCTTCACCCGGCTCGCGGCGGGGTGGATGCGCTCCAGCAGTTCCTCGAAGCGCAGCCGCCCCTCCCGGGCGATCACCACCTCGCCGTCCAGCACGCAGCGCGGCGGCAGCTCCCGCCTGAACGCCTCGACCAGCTCGGGGAAGTACCTGGTCAGCGGCTTTCCGGTGCGGCTGCCGAGCTCCACCTCGTCGCCGTCACGGAACACGATCGAGCGGAAGCCGTCCCACTTGGCCTCGTACTGCATCCCGGGCGGGATCTCGGCCACCGACTTGGCGAGCATCGGCGCCACCGGTGGCATCACGGGCAGGTCCATGCGACCGATCCTCGCCCGGTTCGCCTCGGGGCGCGCGCCGGGCATACCGCGCTTAGCGTGAGGGGCATGGGCTCAGCCGTGGAACTGGAAGTCGCCGGGCGCACCGTCCGGCTGTCGAACCCGGACAAGGTGTACTACCCCGAGCGCGGCTTCACCAAGCTGGACGTCGCGCAGTACTACCTGTCCGTCGCCGACGGGGTGCTGCGCGGGCTGCGTGACCGGCCGACCACCCTGCAGCGCTTCCCGGACGGGGTGGACGGCGAGTTCTTCTACCAGAAGCGCGCGCCCAAGGGCCTGCCGGAGTGGCTGCCCACCGCCCGGATCGAGTTCCCCAGCGGCCGCTCCGCCGACGAGATCTGCCCCACCGAGCCGGCCGCCGTGCTGTGGGCGGCCAACCTGGGCTGCCTCACCTTCCACCCCTGGCCGGTCCGGCGCTCCGACACCGGCCACGTGGACGAGCTGCGGATCGACCTCGACCCGCAGCCCGGCACCGACTTCCACGACGCCGCCCGCGCCGCCCACGAACTGCGCGCCCTGCTGGAGGAGTACGGGCTGCGCGGCTGGCCCAAGTCCTCCGGCGGGCGCGGACTGCACGTCTACGTGCCGCTGGCGCCCGAGTGGACCTTCACCGACGGACGGCACGCGGTGATCGCCCTCGGCCGGGTGCTGGAGCAGCGGATGCCGGGGAAGGTCACCACCGCCTGGTGGAAGGAGGAGCGCGGCGAGCGGATCTTCGTCGACTACAACCAGATGGCCCGCGACCGCACCATCGCCTCCGCCTACTCGCTGCGCGCCCGCCCCCTCGCCACCGCCTCCGCCCCGCTGCGCTGGGAGGAGCTGGACGACGCCGCCCCCGAGGACTTCGACCTGCGCACCGTCCCGGCCCGCTTCGCCGAACTCGGCGACCTGAACGCCGAGATGGAGCAGCACGCGTTCCGCCTGGAGGCCCTGCTGGAACTCTACGAGAAGCAGCTCCACGACGAGGGCCTCGGCGAACTCCCCTACCCGCCCGACCACCCCAAGGCGAAGGGCGAGCCGCCCCGGGTCCAGCCGAGCCGGGCGAAGAAGAAGTAGGCCGCCCCTTCGCCGTGGAGCCTCAGACCCGCGCGCCGGGCGGGGCCAGCTCGGCGACGATGCGGACGGCCTCGGCGATCTGGCCGTCCGTCAGGTCTCCCCGGGCGGTCAGCCGCAGCCGGGAGATGCCGTCCGGGACGGACGGCGGGCGGAAGCAGCCGACGGCGAGGCCCGCGCGCCGGCAGTCGGCGGCCCAGGTGACGGCGGCCTCCGGGCCCGGGGCGCGGACGGAGACCACCGCGGCCTCGGGCTCGCAGCTGTGCAGGCCGGCGGCGGTGAGCTGCCGGGCCAGGGTGCGGGCGACCTCGCGGGCGCGCTCGGCGCGGGCCGGCTCGGCGCGCAGCAGCCGCAGGGCGGCGAGGGCGGCGCCGGCGGCGGCCGGGGCGAGGCCGGTGTCGAAGATGAAGGTGCGGGCGGTCTCGGTGAGGTGCCGGATCACCCGGCGCGGGCCGAGGACGGCGCCCCCCTGCGAGCCGAGCGACTTGGAGAGGGTGGCGGTGGCCACGACGTCCGGCTGCCCGGCGAGGCCGGCCGCGGCGAGCGCCCCGGTGCCGCCGGGGCCGAGCACGCCCAGCCCGTGCGCGTCGTCCACCAGCAGCGCGGCGCCGTGCGCGCGGACGGCCTGCGACAGCCCGGGCAGCGGGGCCGCGTCGCCGTCCACCGAGAACACCGAGTCGGTGACCACCAGCGCCCGCGGCTGCGTCCGCCCGGCGAGCGCCTCGGCGACGGCCGCCGGGCTGCTGTGCGGGGCCCGGTGGACGTCGGCGCGGGAGAGCCGGCAGCCGTCGATCAGTGAGGCGTGGTTGTAGGCGTCGGAGACGATCAGGGTGTCCGGGTCGGTGAGCGCCGTCAGCGCCGCGAGGTTGGCCGTGTACCCGGAGGAGAACACCAGCGCGGCCTCCGCCCCGCAGAACTCGGCCAGCTCCTCCTCGAGTTCGGTGTGCAGGGCGGTCGTCCCCGTCACCAGCCGCGAGCCCGTCGAACCTCCGCCCCAGCGCAGCGCCGCGTCCGCGGCGGCCCGGGTGACCACCGGGTGCCTGGTCAGCCCCAGGTAGTCGTTGCCGGCGAGGTCCAGCACCGCGTCGTCCGCCGCCCGGCTGCGCAGCGTCCGCGTCAGCCCGGCCTCCGCGCGCATCGCGGCCGTCTCGTCGAGCCAGTCGAAGACGCGCGCGGAGGCGGGGGCGAGGTCGGTGGCGGCGGGGCGCGGCTCGGCCGCGAGCGGATGGTTCATGCTCGGCACTCTGGCATGCCGCCGTGTGCGGGGCAATGTGCGGATCGGCACATTGCGAACGGACTGTCCTTGTGGTGATTCACCAGGCGTTAACGGAGTATCAATATTCAATTCACCGAAATCACCGCCGCAAAAATAGTACGATCCATGCCGATCTTTATCCGGGGGGCGAACAATGACCGACCTCGAATTCGAGCGTCGCATGAATCCGTGGCTCTTTGACGACAAGGGCAATCTGACCGCAGAGGCGAAGAAGCAGTTCCCGGACCTCGCCGGGGCCGACTCCGGACCGGTCTCGTTGAACCCGGCGGGCGGCGGCAAGACCATCGCCGTGAACGCCGGCGTGCTCCAGCAGGCCGCACAGAACGCCCTCGCCCTGCGGGACGCCGTCAAGACCGAGTGCGAGCAGCCAGGCGAACACGTCAACGCCGCGGCCGGGTCCCTCAAGGGCTGGAACCTCGGCGGCGCGCTCACCGCCGCCTGGGGCACCTGGACCAGCCAGTCCGGCGGACTGCAGACCACCGTCGGCGACATCGGCACCAACCTGCAGACCACGGCCCAGAGTTACAGCAAGACCGACTCGGACATCCAGGCCGACTTCAACAAGCCGCAGGTCGCCGGCAGCTGACGCCGGCGCAAACGGGGGGATACCGCACCACCATGGTGACATTCAGCCAGCTCCAGCAGGTCGACCTCGGCGGCCTCGCCTCCGCGGCGGGCGACTTCGAGACCCTCGTCCGCAAGTGGGACCTCACCCAGCGGATGCAGAACGAGGTCATCGGCACCATCCGGCAGTCCGGCTGGCACGGCGACGCCGCCGGCCTCGCCGACGCCAAGCTCACCTGGGCCCGCGACCAGATCCACGCGGCCTTCGAGGAGGCCTCGGCCCTGGCCAAGACGCTCCGCGACGCCCACACCGAGATCACGGCGGCGAAGAAGGACCTCACCACCGCCGTCCAGAACGCCACCCACGAGGGCCTCACCGTCGACGACCAGGGCGCCGTGCACTGGCCGCCGGCCACCAACCCGGCGGACAAGAAGGACCCCGAGTACGCCAACAGCTGGAAGGCCAAGGCCGAGACCGCCGCCAAGGCCATAGGCGACGCGATCGACCGCGCCACCGAGGCCGACCAGGACGCCTCCAGGGCCCTGGGCGACGACACCGGCAGCGACGGCACGGCGTTCAACGCCAACCCCGTCGGCGGCATCCCGGAGGAGGAGGCCAAGGCCGCCACCTACATCCTGGGCCTCGGCGCCCAGGCCTCCGACGCCCAGCTCAAGCACCTCCAGGACATCCTGGAACACCACCAGAACGACCCGCGGTTCGCCACCTCCTTCTACGGCAACCAGGACCCGGCGACGTTCATGGCCAAGTACGGCGCGATGGCGCAGAGCGGCGACTTCGCCAACAGCCCGGCCCGCAGCGCGGCCGTCAAGGGCATCCAGCAGGGCCTGGGCCTGACCCTGGCCACCGCGACCGACACCAAGCAGCCGGTGCACGTCTCGGACGAGTGGGAGAAGCGGTTCCGCGCGGCCGGCGCCACGCAGATCCCGCTCAGGCCCGGTGCCGATCCCGCGAAGAGCCCGTACGGCTACCAGATCATGTCCAACCTGCTGCGGAACGGGAAGTACGACGACCACTTCCTGAACCCGATCGCCCAGCACGTCACCCAGCTCACCCAGGAGAACCCGACCCGCTGGGAGGTGCCCGCCTACCGCAGCGGCGGCTACCCGTTCGACGAGTTCAAGTTCATCGGCCAGCCGGACAAGGACGGCAACCTCAAGGGCTTCAACCCGCTGTCCGGCATCCTGGACGCCTTCGGCCACAGTCCCGAAGCCGCCACCAAGTTCTTCAACGACCCGGTCACCACGTACAACCCGGACGGCACCGTCAAGAGCACCGGCGGCCAGAACAACTACTTCAAGCTGTTCACCGACTCCGGGAACAACTCCGTCCTCGTCGACATGAACTACCCGCTGCGCCCGCTCGAGGGCGGCCCGGCCGACCCGGCCGACGTCGGACCGCTCGGGCACGCCCTGGAGGCCGCCGCCACCGGCCGCGCCTGGGACGACACCGAGGGCAAGTACCCGCCGCACACGCCGCAGATGAGCTCGGTGATGCAGCAGGTCGTCAGCCGCTTCGGCAACGGCGACGGGCCGAGCCTGCTGCACGGCGGGGTCTTCGCCGACCTCAACGGCAGCGTCGGCAACATGACCGCCAACTACATCGCGGACATCGAGAACTCCCTGGAGGGACCGGGCGCGAAGGAGCCGACTCCGGGCGTGGCGCCCGTCCCCGGTGTCGCCACCGAGTTCGCGCAGAAGGACGTCCAGCGGCTCCTGCTGGCCGTCGGCCGGGACACGGACGCCTACGCCTCCATCGCCACCGCGCAGCAGGCCTACCAGACCGCCCAGATCCAGCAGGTCCTGGCCCACCCGGAGCTCCACAAGGACCTGGGCATGTCGATCGAGAACGTGACGAAGCCGGGCGGGATCGTCACCGGCCTGATCACCAGCGCCATGTCGGACGAGATCTTCCACAACCACGCGATCTCCGACCAGGAGGTCAACGACGCGATCGACGCGAAGAAGGACATCGCCAAGACCATCTGGGACTACACCGGCGGCGTCGCGGCCGAGAAGATTCCCAAGGTCGGCGGACTCATCAACGACCAGGTCGACGAGATCATGACCAACGTGGCGAACAGCTACCACGTCGACACGACCAACCAGGCGGCGGACGACGCCGGAACCAAGGTGGCCACCTCGGTCACCGGCTCCCAGCAGGCTGTCGTCGACGCCATCAAGAGCGCCGGCCAGGACGCCGGACTCGACCCGAACTACCTGAGCGAGCTGGCCCGCCAGGGCTCGGCCAGCCTCGACGCCGGCTGCAACACCGGCCATCGCCTCTTCCAACAGCAACAGGCGGCAGCGGCCGCCGCCAAGGAGTGACGACCCATGGTCGACGTCGCACACATCATCCCCCGCTCGCCCGACGACCCGCCGCCTCCGCCGTCGTGGTGGCGGCGGCCCCGGGTGCTGCCGTGGCTGGCGGGCGGGCTCGTTGTCGCCGCCGGTGTGGGGGGCGGGCTGTGGGCCTGGCAGCCGTGGCGGTCGTTGGAGATCGCGCAGAGCGCCTGCTGGTCGGCGCTGTCGAAGGACGACCTGAAGCCGCTGGCCGGAAAGTACGGGAAGGTGTACGAGACCGTGCCACGGGCCCGGATCCAGACACCGACCGCGCCGGACGAGCCCAGGATCCGCAGTAACGACTGCCGTGTCGTCTGGAACGGGGACGACGGTTCCGGCGGCTTCCTCCTCGACGTCCAGGTCTACCCCGCCTGGGACGGGGTCGACGCCGACCGTGCCCGGGACGTCGAGAAGCACCGCCCCGTCGCCGACCTGGACTTCGGCCCCGGTGCGGTGGGGCTGGCCAGCGGCGACGAGAGTCACCGCGTCCGGCTCTACGTACGCTGCGACTTCCAGGTCCCCACCTCGGACAAGCCCGGCACCAAGGCCCCGCCGTACGTCCGCGTCGACGTCGGCGGCGACCCGATCGAGGGCGCCTCGCCGGCCGGGGCCCGCCAGGCGTACGCCGAGGCCGCGTTGAAGATCGCCCGGGTCGCCGCCGCCGAGTACCGGTGCACCAACCAGGTGCAGTTGCCCGCCGTGGCCCCCGCCGTCCCCGAGCTGCCGAAGGAGAAGGCCGATGGCTGAACGCCCGCGCCGCCGCCGTGCCCTGCCGATCGCCGTCGGTGCGGCGGTGCTCGTGGCCGGGGTCGGCGGCGGGCTGTGGTACGCCAGGCCCTGGCAGGGGGTGGACCTGCCGCAGAGCGCCTGCTGGAACGCGTTCACCCACGAGGATCTGGCCGCCCTGGCGGGCAAGGGCGGCAAGGTCGGCGCCCGGCAGGGCAAGACGCCGCTCTCGGAGCAGGACACCCTGGCCGGCAACCCCTCCTGTGAGGTCGGCCGGCACGGGACGACGATCGCCGCCATCGGCGTCGAAGCCCGTGACGAGAAGTTCCAGCGGGTGAAGACCGAGGCGGAGTCGACGGGCTGGGAGCCGATCCGGCCCGCGCCGCTGGACTTCGGCCCCGGCGCCCAGGGCTGGCTGTTCCGCCACGGCACGGTGCAGCTGCTGCTCCGCTGCGACCACCCGGAGAAGGACGGACGCCCCGCCGTCTTCCCGTTCCGCATGATCGAGGTCAGCGGGGACCGGGCCTCCGCGGGCACCCCCGTCGCCAAAATCCACCAGATCCGGATCGACGCCGCCCTGCGCACCGCGAGGGAGCTCGTCCGCGCCCAGGGCTGCACGAACGCCCCGCAGCTGGCCGCGCAGGCGCCCGCCGCGCCCTTCTGACCGCCCCCGGCGGGCCGGCAGGGGCCGGTCAGGGGCCGCCGTCAGAGCGGCAGGGTCTGCCAGTCGCCGAAGGTGGTGGCCGTCGTGCCGGTGCGGTGGCGGACGCGGCCGTCGGTGCCGACAGCGAACACGTGGCGGACGCCGTGTCCGTCGACGAGCGATGAAGAGCTCCAGGTGCCCGTCCTGGGCGCTCGCGACCACGGGCACGCCGACCTGGTCCGTTTGACGTGAAACCGGGCGGCTCCGCACGCTCCCCGCCCGCCCCTACCGCGTGGTCGACGTCCGCGGGAACCGCGCGCCGCGCCCGGCCGGCCCGCCCGCCGGGGCGGTGGGCTTTGCCCGGGGTGGCGGCGAGCAGGCAAGATAGCCGCGTGACCCTCCTTGATCTGATGCCGAAGCCCGCCACCCCCGACGCGCTGTACGAGACGTTCGCAGCCTGGGCGGAGGATCGGGGGATCACGCTGTACCCGGCGCAGGAGGAGGCGCTGATCGAGCTGGTGTCGGGGAACAACGTGATCCTCGCGACGCCGACCGGTTCCGGCAAGAGCCTGGTGGCGGCGGGGGCGCACTTCGCCGCGCTGGCGGAGGGGCAGCGGACCTTCTACACCGCCCCGATCAAGGCGCTGGTCTCGGAGAAGTTCTTCGACCTGGTGAAGATGTTCGGCACCGAGCAGGTCGGCATGATGACCGGCGACGCGAGTGTGAACCCGACCGCGCCGATCATCTGCTGCACCGCCGAGGTGCTCGCCCAGATCGCGCTGCGCGACGGCACCCGGGCCGACATCGGCCAGGTGGTCATGGACGAGTTCCACTTCTACGCCGAGCCGGACCGCGGCTGGGCCTGGCAGATCCCGCTGCTGGAGCTCCCGCAGGCGCAGTTCCTGCTGATGTCCGCGACGCTCGGCGACGTCCGCCGCTTCGAGGAGGACCTGACCCGCCGCACCGGCCGGCCGACCACGGTGGTGCGCAACGCGACCCGCCCGGTGCCACTGTTCTACGAGTACCGCCGCACCTCGATGCACGACACCCTGGAGGAGCTGCTGCAGACCGGCCAGGCGCCGGTCTACGTGGTGCACTTCACCCAGAAGGAAGCGGTGGAGCGGGCCCAGTCGCTGATGAGCATCAACATGTGCTCGAAGGCGGAGAAGGAGGCCATCGCCGAGCTGATCGGCAACTTCCGCTTCACCACCAAGTTCGGCCGCAACCTGTCCCGTTTCGTGCGCCACGGCATCGGCGTGCACCACGCGGGCATGCTGCCGAAGTACCGCCGGCTGGTCGAACGCCTCGCCCAGGCGGGCCTGTTGAAGGTCATCTGCGGCACCGACACCCTCGGTGTCGGTGTCAATGTGCCGATCCGCACGGTGCTGTTCACGGCGCTGTCGAAGTACGACGGGCAGCGGGTGCGCATCCTGCGCGCCCGCGAGTTCCACCAGATCGCCGGGCGGGCCGGCCGGGCCGGCTTCGACACCGTCGGCCAGGTCGTCGCCCAGGCGCCGGAGCACGTGATCGAGAACGACAAGGCGATCGCCAAGGCCGGGGACGACCCGAAGAAGAAGCGCAAGGTGGTGCGGAAGAAGGCGCCGGAGGGCTTCGTCGGCTGGACCGAGGAGACCTTCGACAAGCTGATCGGCGCCGACCCGGAGCCGCTGGTCTCCCGGTTCAAGGTCAGCCACGCGATGCTGCTGTCGGTGATCGGCCGCCCGGGCAACGCCTTCGAGGCGATGCGCAAGCTGCTGACCGACAACCACGAGGACAAGGCCGCGCAGCGCCGGCACATCCGCACCGCGATCGCCATCTACCGCTCGCTGCTGGAGGGCGGCGTGGTGGAGCGGCTGCCGGAGCCGGACGCCGAGGGCCGGATCGTCCGGCTCACCCTGGACCTCCAGGAGAACTTCGCGCTCAACCAGCCGCTGTCCACCTTCGCGCTGGCCGCCTTCGAGCTGCTCGACCCGACCTCCCCCTCGTACGCGATGGACGTCGTCTCGGTCGTCGAGGCGACCCTCGACGACCCGCGCCAGATCCTCGCCTCGCAGCAGAACAAGGCGCGCGGCGAGGCCGTCGGCGAGATGAAGCGGGACGGCATCGAGTACGAGGAGCGGATGGAGCGGCTCCAGGAGATCACCTACCCGAAGCCGCTGGAGGAACTGCTCACCCACGCCTACGAGGTGTACCGCCGGGCGCACCCGTGGATCGGTGACCACCAGCTGCAGCCGAAGTCGGTGGTCCGCGACCTGTTCGAGCGGGCGATGACCTTCTCGGACTACGTCGGCTTCTACGAGCTGGCCCGCACCGAGGGCATCGTGCTGCGCTACCTGGCCGGCGCGTTCAAGGCGCTGGAGCAGACCGTGCCCGAGGACGTGAAGACCGACGACCTCAAGGACGTCATCGCCTGGCTCGGCGAGCTGGTCCGCCAGGTCGACTCCAGCCTGCTGGACGAGTGGGAGCAGCTGGCCAACCCGACCGAGCCGCAGGCCGCCGAGGTGCGGCTGGACGACAAGCCGGCGCCGGTCACCGCCAACGCCCGCGCCTTCCGCGTCCTGGTGCGCAACGAGATGTTCCGCCGGGTCGAGCTGTGCGCGCTGGAGCACTACGAGGAGCTCGCCGAGCTGGACGGCGAGTACGGCTGGGACGCGGACCGCTGGGCGGACGCCATGGACGGGTACTGGGAGGAGTACGACGACCTGGGCACCGGCCCGGACGCACGCGGCCCGAAGATGCTGATCATCGAGGAGGAGGACTCCGCCTGGCGGGTCCGGCAGATCTTCGACGACCCGGAGGGCGACCACGACTGGGGCATCAGCGCCGAGGTCGACCTGTACGGCTCGGACGAGGAGGGCCGGGCGGTGGTCCGGGTGACCTCGGTGGACCGGCTCGGCGGCTGAGCGGGAGCCGACGAACCGTCGGAGCCCCCCGGAGTCCTCTCGGCTCCGGGGGGCTCCGTCGTGGTCGGCCGGACTTCACGGGCCGGCCCTCACGGGTCGGCCGCCGTCGGTCGCCCGTCACGGGTCGCCGTCACGGGTCGGCCGGGCGTCACATCCAGGCGAACGGTGAACCCGCCGCGTAGGAGAGCGCGCGGGTCGCCTCGTCCAGATTCTGTTCGGTGCCGGACGCCGTGCCGGTGGCCGCCGGGAGCGGCGCGGCCGGCGCCCCGGTGCCGCTCGGGGCGGCGCTCGCCGGGCGGCCGTCGCCGGGCCGCGAGCTGGTGACCGTCACGTAGTGCCCGACCGCCTCGATCCGCGGCTCGCCGCCCGGCTTGGCGCCGGGGGGCGGGGTGGGGGCGGTGGACGCGTCGGCGAGGATGAAGGCGACCGCGCCGGGCTTGGCCCGCAGGGCGTCGGCGGCCCTGGCGGCGGACGGCTGGTCGGGGAAGCGCAGCAGGGTGACGCTGCTGAGCACGGGGTGGTCCTGGCCGGTGAAGCTGACGGCCAGGTAGCCCTGGCAGCCGGTGTCCTTCAGCGGGTCCTGGGTGCGGTCCTGGAGCACCTCGACGCAGTTCTCGCCCTGCCGGACGCCGTTGCGCCGCGCCTTGAAGGCGCCGACCTCGACCGGCCGCTGGGCGGGGAAGAGGGTGTCGACGTTGAGGGCCTCGGGGTCGGTGCGCGGCGGCGGGGCGCCCACCACCCGCGGCGTCGCGGCCGAGTCCTTGGTGGACGGGCCGAGCCCGGGTATGTAGTCGCCGGGCATCGGGCGGGTGATGATCCATCCCCCGGACGCGACCACCCCGACCACGACGATCCAGCCGGCCGCCCGACGGGCCGTCATCCGACGGCCCCGCCCGCGGTCCGTTCCCCCCTCGGCGTCGACGGCGTCGGCGGCCCCGCCGACCCGCTGCTCTGCCCGGCCGTCCCGGCCCTCTCCCGGAGTCGGGGTGCGCTCCCCCTGCGTGGTCATGGCGCAGATTCTAAGCACCCCCGGGGTGGCGTGGATCACGGGGTCGGGGGTTGTGGATCATCGTCCGCCGGAGCCGTCCGACGCCCCGTCCGCGGCGCGCCCGCCACCCCGGTCACCACCCGGGCGCCACCTCGGTCACCACCTCGGTCACCACCTCGGTCACCACCTCGGTCACCACCTCGGTCACCGCCCGTCCGCCACCCGTCCGCCACCCGCTGACTACTCGCCGGTAACCGCTGGCCCGGCACCTCGTCAAGCCCATGACCAGCAACGGAGCCCGTGACCTTCGACACTGTGGCAATCGGCACATCCTCACGCCGATCTTCTGGCAGGTTTGCTCTGGCGCCGCTCGATCGCCACCAGGCAGGATCGGCCCCATGGATCTTCTCGATAACCTCACCGCCAAGGGCCTGCGCGGCGAAGTCCCGACCCGCGAGGAGGCCCTGGCCGTCCTCGCCACCACCGACGACGAGCTGCTCGACGTCGTCGCCGCGGCCGGCAAGGTGCGCCGCCGCTGGTTCGGCCGCCGGGTCAAGCTCAACTACCTGGTGAACCTGAAGAGCGGGCTGTGCCCCGAGGACTGCTCGTACTGCTCCCAGCGGCTCGGGTCCAAGGCCGAGATCCTCAAGTACACCTGGCTCAAGCCGGACCAGGCCGCCGAGGCCGCCCGCGCCGGGGTGGCCGGCGGCGCCAAGCGGGTCTGCCTGGTCGCCAGCGGCCGCGGCCCGACGGACCGCGACATCGACCGGGTCACCGACACCATGGCCGCCATCAAGGACGCCGACCCCGCGGTCGAGATCTGCGTCTGCCTCGGCCTGCTCTCCGACAACCAGGCGGAGCGGCTCAAGGCGGCCGGCGCCGACGCCTACAACCACAACCTCAACACCTCCGAGGGCACCTACGGCGACATCGCCACCACCCACACCTACGCGGACCGGGTGGACACCGTGCAGAAGGCGCACGGCGCGGGCCTGTCCGCCTGCTCCGGCCTGATCGCCGGCATGGGCGAGAGCGACGAGGACCTGGTCGACGTGGTGTTCGCACTGCGCGAGCTCGGCTCGGACTCCGTCCCGGTCAACTTCCTGATCCCCTTCGAGGGCACCCCGCTGGCCAAGGAGTGGAACCTCACCCCGCAGCGCTGCCTGCGCATCCTGGCGATGGTCCGCTTCGTCAACCCGGACACCGAGGTGCGGATCGCGGGCGGGCGCGAGGTGCACCTGCGCTCGATGCAGCCGCTCGGCCTGCACATCGCCAACTCCATCTTCCTCGGCGACTACCTGACCAGCGAGGGCCAGGCCGGCCAGGCCGACCTCGACATGATCAGGGACGCCGGCTTCGAGGTCGAGGGCGCCGGCGAGGCCACCCTGCCGCGCCACCGCGCGGACGTCGCGGAGGCCGCCCAGGCCGCCGGCGGCTGCGGCACCGCGGCCTCGGCCTGCGGCAGCGGCGGTGGCGGCTGCGGGCCGTGCGGCGGGCACGCCCACGGCGCGGACGCCCCCGCCCCGGAGGCCGTCACCGCTGAGGCCGCTGCCGTACCCGACAGCGAGAACGGCACCGAGGACGGGCTCCGCAGCGACCTCGTGAAGGTCCGCCGCCGCGGCGCCGGCACCGAACTCGCGCCCAACGCCTGACAGTTCCGACCCTCCGGAGAACGCACCATGCTCCAGCCGTCCACGGCCGCCTCCGCGTCCGACCTGCTCGCCCTCGACCGCGCCCATGTGTGGCACCCGTACGGGCCGATGCCCGGCACCGTCACCCCGTACCTGGTCGAGTCCGCCTCGGGGGTGCGGCTGCACCTGGCCGAGCCGGTCGCGGGCGGGCGGCGCGAGCTGGTCGACGGGATGTCGTCCTGGTGGGCGGCGATCCACGGCTACCGGCACCCGGTGCTGGACGAGGCGGTGCGCGAACAGCTGGGGCGGATGAGCCATGTGATGTTCGGCGGGCTCACCCACGAGCCCGCCGTCCGGCTGGCCGCCCGGCTGGTGGAGATCACCCCGGAGCCGCTGCGGCACGTCTTCCTCGCCGACTCGGGCTCGGTGGCCGTCGAGGTCGCGATGAAGATGTGCCTCCAGTACTGGCAGTCCACCGGGCGGCCGGCCAAGAGCCGGCTGCTCACCTGGCGCGGCGGCTACCACGGGGACACCTTCCACCCGATGTCGGTGTGCGACCCGGACGGCGGGATGCACCACCTGTGGGGCGGGGTGCTGCCCGGCCAGCTGTTCGCGCCGGAGCCGCCGGCCGGGTTCGACGCCCCGCTCGACCCCGGGTACGCGCAGCACTTCGAGGAGTTGATGGCCCGGCACGCCGACGAGCTGGCCGCCGTCATCGTCGAGCCGGTGGTCCAGGGCGCGGGCGGGATGCGCTTCCACTCGCCGGCCTACCTGCGGATGCTGCGCGAACTGTGCGACCGCTACGGGGTGCTGCTGGTCTTCGACGAGATCGCCACCGGCTTCGGCCGCAGCGGCGCGCTGTTCGCGGCCGACCACGCGGGCGTCTCCCCGGACGTGATGTGCCTGGGCAAGGCGCTGACCGGCGGCTACCTGACGCTGGCCGCGGCGCTGTGCACCGCCGAGGTCGCGGACGGGATCAGCCGCGGCGAGGTGCCGGTGCTCGCCCACGGGCCGACGTTCATGGGCAACCCGCTGGCCTGCGCGGTCGCCAACGCCTCGCTGGACCTGCTGCTCGGGCAGGACTGGTCGGTGGAGGTGAAGCGGATCGAGAGCGGGCTGGCCGAGGGCCTCGCGGCGGCCGCGGACGTCCCCGGTGTGCGTGACGTACGGGTCCGGGGGGCCATCGGCGTCGTGCAGTTGGACCACCCGGTGGACGTTCCGGCGGCGACCGAGGCGGCGGCGCGGGAGGGCGTGTGGCTGCGGCCGTTCCGGGACCTGATCTACACCATGCCCCCCTATGTGACCCAGGACGAGGACGTGGCGCGGATCGCCGCCGCCGTGACCGCCGCGGCGGTGGCCGGATGAGCGCGCGCATCCTGTTCGTGACGGGGACGAACACCGACGTCGGCAAGACCGTCGCGACCGCGGCCGTCGCCTCGGCGGCGCTGCGGGCGGGGCTGAGGGTTGCGGTGCTCAAGCCCGGGCAGACCGGCGTCTCGCCGGACGAACCGGGCGACGCCGCCGAAGTGCGGCGCCTGGCAGGCGATCTGACGGTCCGTGAGCTGGTGCGCTACCCCGAGCCACTGGCTCCCGACACCGCCGCCCGGCGGGCCGGGATGGCCTACCTCTCCCCCGCCGAGGTGGTGTCCGAGGTCGCCGCACTGGCCGGCGCGCACGACCTGGTCCTGGTGGAGGGCGCGGGCGGCCTGCTGGTCCGCTACGACGACGAGGGCCGGACGCTCGCCGACCAGGCCAGGGCCGTGCTCGACGCCGGGCTCCCGGCCGAGATCCTGCTGATCGCCTCGGCCGGGCTCGGCACGCTCAACATCGTCTCCCTCACGGCGGAGGCGCTGGCGGCCCGCCGCCTGCCGCTCGCGGGTGTGCTCGTCGGCTCCTGGCCGGCCGAGCCCGGCCTCGCCGAGCGCTGCAACCTGGCCGACCTGCCCCGCTGCGCCGGTGCCCCGCTGCTCGGCGCGCTGCCGGAACGGGCGGGCGGCGCAGCGGACTTCGCCGCCCTCGCCCACGCCTCGCTGGCCCCTGAGCTGGGCGGCAGCTGGGACGCGGAGCACTTCGCCCACGTCCACCGGCCCGAATCGGCCCCGCTTCGCTCGAAGGGGTGATCCCGGCTTCCGCACCTGTCGGAAGCCGGGACGGCTCAATACCGTTCCTTCCATGACAGACGGGCTCACCGCAGACGAGGCCCTGCGGGCCTTGGCCGCCCTGGAGGCGGCGTGGAAGGACGACGACGAGGCACTGTTCGCCCTGGCGGCGGGCGGCACCGGGGAACGGCCGCTGCCGGCGCTGGTCGCCGCGTACGGCGAGCACGCGATGGACACCCTGATGGCGCTGGCCTTCGGGCTGCGCGCCACCATGAGCGACGAGGAGATCGCCGAGATCTCCGATGCCGTCAGCTCCAACATCGGTGCCAGGATGAGCGCCCTGCTGACCCAGACGCTGAAGGCCTGGGGCACCCTGGCGCCCGCGGACGACCTCTCGGTGACGAAGATCATCGCCCACACGGTGATCGACGCGATGCGGGCCGTCACCGAGGACCCCAGCAAGACCGAGGTGCTGCCGCTGCTGGCGACGTTCCGCACGTACGCGCTCAACGGCACCTGAGGGACGGGGAGATGAGCGCGGGCTTCGAGTCTGACTCGAAGCCCGCGCTGTTATGGGTGCGCCCTCATCCATCCGGCGGCGACCATGAATGCGCCCGTGGATGCGGCGAGGAACACGAGGACGAACACCAGAGCGCTCGCGGCCGGGGAGACGCGCTCGGGAATCATCAGGAGAGCCGATGCCGCGAACACGAGACTTCCGGCGGTGATGACGCCGGCTCCGACTACGGCCGCATACCTCTGCGGAGGACGACGACCAGCCGCTCGATGACGTCCGGCCGGGCGGCCCCGAGGTCGATCAGGACGACGCCGGTGGCCTTGGCCGAGCGCCAGTCGATCCCGAGGGACGGGAGCTTCACGGAGGCGGCGCTCAGGACGGCCTGGAGGTCGTCGAGGACGTCGGCCGCGAGGCGACGGTCCTCCGTCGTGATCTTGCCGATCATGCTACTCATCGGGCATCTCACTGTTCGGTGGTCGTGATCCAACGTGCTTCGGTCTCCCACTCGATGCCGCCGGTGAGCGGCCGGAGGTAGGCACGGCCGTGCTGCCACCCCATGAAGGCGGCCCACCGCCCGGAGCGGACGTCGAAGACCCGCTCCCCGGTGATCGCGGGCCGGTAGGGGTCGGACGGCGGCGCCACCCGCCGCGCGGGCGGCGCCGCCGGGGCGAAGGAGTCGGCACTCATCCGCGCCTCGGGGATGGCGTCGCCGCACTGCGGGCAGCGGCAGGCCGGAAAGTTCCGCCGCAGAATCAGGCTTTCGGATTGATTGTTCGTCATATCCACCGGCTAGTCTCTCTCTGCTGTTGCCCCCTCACCAAGAGTGTCCAATCGGGGTTAACATGGGAAGAGCTTCACTTTGACACCGGGCACTGTGGAAATGGGTGATCTCCATGCCTCAGCGAGAAGTTGACCCGACCTCATCCGCGCACGCGGCCATCGGCGTTCAGCTCCGGCGGTTCCGCAGGGCGAGGGGACTGACGCAGGTCGAACTCGGACGGCGGACCAACTACAGCGACTCGCTCATCTCCATGATCGAGAACGGCGACCGCCCCGCGCCGCTGAACCTCGTCCGGCGGTGCGACAAGGAGCTCGACACCTGCGAGGCGCTTGAACTCCTGTACTGGACCGCCAAGAGCAGCACCTTGATCGGCGGCTTCGTCGCCTACATCGAGCACGAGCGCAAGGCCACCGCCTTCAAGATCTACGAGCTGAACGTCATCCCCGGGCTGCTTCAGACGCGGGCCTACGCGTCCGCAATCGTCAACGCCGAAGTCCGGCGAGGCGAGATCTCCCAGGACCAGATCAGCGAACGCCTGAACGTCCGCATGGCCCGGCAGGCCTTGCTCTACCGGGAACCCGCTCCCTCGATCCACATCATCCTGGAGGAGAGCTGTCTCCGGCCCATCGGCGGGCCGGTCGTCATGGCCGAACAACTGCGCCGACTGGAGAGCGTGGCCGGCCTTCCCCACGTCACGTTGCAGATCGCGCCGTCCAGCCTCGGCGAAAACCTCCCGACGATCTGGCCGTTCACGCTCCTGACCTCCCCGACCGGCACATGGATGGCCTACCTCGAAACCATCCAACGGGGCTACGTCGAACGCGAAGACCAGGACAACATCCGCTCCCTCGCAAGGACATACGATGGACTCCAGGTCCAATCCCTCTCATGTGCGGACTCGCTGGCTCTCATCCGCGCCCGCCTCAAGGAGCTCCACACCATGTTCCCCATCACGACCGTCACGCCCAACTCCTGGCTGAAGTCCTCGTACAGCACCGGCGGCGGCCAGTGCATCGAGGTCGCCCCCGGCCACCCCGGCATCCTCCCCGTCCGCGACAGCAAGGACCCCGACGGCCCCCAGCTCGCCTTCGGCCACGACGCCTGGCAGTCCTTCATCACCGGCATCAAGTCCGGCGAGTTCGGCACCGTCTGACCCCGCCGCCGTCCCCTCACTCTTCACCAGACTTCGCCGAGCGGGACCGAGAGCCGGTCGATCCACCGCTTCTCCTCCGTCCGCTCTCGTAGGGGAGCGACCAGCCAGGGCACGAGCCGAGGGGCCGGAACGGCGGCGATCTGATCAACCGGGCGGAGGAGCCCCCTCTCGCAGGTCTCCGCCGTCCACACCGTGAACCGGGCATTGGGGTAGGCGGGGTTGATGCCGATCTCCCCCTTGGGGCTGACACCGTTGAACGGCATCGAGATGCCCTCCTGGTTCCAGTACGTCCATGCCTGCAGGGCCTTGGCCTTTTCGAAGCAGTGGTAGAGCTGCGGGTAGCGGTCGAGGAGCCGGATCTCCCGAAAGATCAGCTGGCCGAGGAGGTACGGTGCCGTCTCGGCCAGCGTGCCCAGGCCTGCCTCGTGGAACGTGAAGTCCTGGGCATCCTGGCGCGGGGCCAGGGACGTGACGGCGAAGAGGTGAGACATTCGTCGGCGGACGTAGCTGGCGGCCGAGGCCGCCAAGCCGGGCTCGATGTGTCCGACGAGATCGAGGAGCTGGGCATGGCCTGGGTGGAACCGCCCGAGGTCGAAGAGCGTGCCCATGCCGTCCACGGCGGAGAAGGCGAGGTCCTTGTAGAGCCGGTTGTTCATCTCCCCGCGGTCCGCGTACTCGCGGGTGGCCCGGCTGGTGGAGTGGAGCATCAGGTACTCGGCGACCGTCTCGAAGTACAGGTACCCGAGAAACGGGAAGACCGGGACCGTGACGGCGAGGGCATCGATGAACGTCTCCTCCGATGTCGTGCCGCCGCCGGCGTTGTGCAAGAGCGCATCGAGGAACGGGGCTGCAACACGCACCCGGTCCACGACGGACTGCAGCACCTGATCGTCCTCAGCTGCGGTGAGGACGTGCTGGTACGCCTGGTAGGCGCGCAGGTGAATGCCGCCCAGGCGCAGGTAGTCGAGGCCCTTCAACGGCGCCGGGCGGTCAGGGGTCACCTCGATGACCAGCGGCGTGCTGCCCCGGCGGCTCGCCAGGGAGTGGCGGGCGTCCAGCAGGTGGGAGCCGAGGTTGTGGGGCAGCAGGGCACCGCCGGGCAGTGGGGTGAGGGGTGAGCCGTAGACTGCCCCGACCAAGCAGCCGGCGGAGGCGAGCAGATGGCCGCTGGAGCGGACGGCGTCCAGGGAGCGGGTCAGGTGCAGCAGGTGGACCGGACCGCCGGAGGCGAGCGCGCCGAGCATGGCGTTGCCGTCCTCGCGCAGCAGGTGCCCGTTCGGGGCCTGGGAGAGACGGTGGTGCCAGTCGGCCTCGGTGTCGGTGAGGCCGACTGGCACCGGGCGGTCGGGCGGTGCGCTGTAGTCGGTGTGCGCGAGGTCCCACTCGGTGTGCACGGGGGCTTCTCCTACTCGGGCATCACGGCCTGGAGCGCGTGCTCCAGGGCCTGGGCGTCGGTCGCGCCGTCGAGACGTTCCTGCTCGCTGCTCACCACCAGGTCGTGGGCGAGCACCGGTGCCCAGGCGGGAACCTGCAGGCGAAGCCGTCCGAGGTCGGGCCACCAGCGGGCCAGTGGCAGCCGGTAGCGGTCGAGCGCATCGGCTGCCTTGAGGAGGTCCACCGCCGCCTGGTGCTGCCAGTAGGCGCGATCTTGGTCGGCCGTGAAGGCGTGGTGCGGCACGTCGTGGAGGGCGACGGCGGTGATCGCCTCCGTCGTGGCCGCCGTCCCGAAGGCCGCCTCCACGTCGGCGCTGTGCTCGGCGAGCCAGTCGGCGGCGCGCTGGCCGTGGCCGGGATCGTCGCGGTCGTTCAACCGCCGACAGTCGTGGCAGGCCGCCGCGGCGGCGAGCGCCTGCCCCTGGTCCGGCGCGAGGCCGAGGTCGGCGGCGAGCAACTGTACGAGCACGGCGACGCGGGCGCCGTGGCGCGCGCCGTGGATCGAAGCGGCGGTCTCCCTGCGGGCGAACCAAGTGTCCTTCGGTACCAGCGGCAGCGGCCGGTGTGGCAGTCTGGGCCGGACACCCGGGCCGGCGGGCCGGCGGCGGGCGATCCAGTCCAGGGTCGGCCGGTCCATCACCTGGTGGTCCGGCAGACGGCCGGTGCCGGCCAGCTCGCGCAGCGACGGTCCGCCGCCGGGCCGGGGTGTCGGCGAGATCATGAAGGTTCCTCGAAGGGTCGGGTGCGATGGGCGTCACGCTGGGCGTGGTGGTGCTGACGATGGGAAACCGGCCTGCGGAGCTGACGGCGCTGTTGGAGTCGGTACGGGCCCAGGACGGCGGCGACACCGGCGTTCGGACCGTCGTGCTCGGGCAGGGCGTGAAGCTGCCCGAGCTGCCGGAGTGGGTGGACGCGGTGGAGCTGCCGGAGAACCTCGGCATCCCCGGGGGCCGCAACGCCGGCGTGGAGCGGCTGCGCGAGCTGGGCGGCACGGACGTGCTGGTCGTCCTGGACGACGACGGGCTGCTGCCCCGCACCGACACGTTCCGGCTGCTCCGGGACGCCTTCGAGCAGGACCCGGAGCTGGGCATCGTCTCCTTCCGGATCGCGGACGAGACCGGGTTCACCCAGCGCCGGCACGTTCCCCGCCTCGGCGCATCCGACCCGATGCTGTCCGGGGAGGTCACCACCTTCCTGGGCGGCGGCCACGCCATCCGCATGAGCGTGATCGACCAGGTCGGCCTGTTCCCCGCCGAGTTCTTCTACGCGCACGAGGAGACCGACTTCGCCTGGCGCGCGCTGGACGCGGGCTGGCGGATCGACTACCGCGCCGACCTGGTCCTCCAACATCCCCGCACCGACCCGGCCCGGCACGCCGCCTACTACCGGATGACGGCCCGCAACCGGGTGTGGCTGGCCAAGCGCCACCTGCCCGCCGTCCTGGTGCCGATCTACCTCACATCCTGGGCGGCCTACACGCTGCTGCGTCGCCCGCCGCTGACCGGTCTCAAGGCGTGGTGGTCCGGCTTCTTCGAGGGCGTTCGGACGGCCTGTCCGCCGCGTCGACCGATGCGGTGGAGCACGGTGTGGCGGATGGCGAGGCTGGGCCGGCCGCCGGTGTTCTGATCACCGACCCAGCACGCCCGGTCAGGTCCAGATGGCGTGCAGGGCGTCGATGACGCGCTGCACGTCCGCAGCTGTCATGGCCGGGTAGCAGGGCAGTGAGAGCTGCCGGGCGGCGATCTGCTCGGTGACGGGCAGGTGGCAGTCCAGGTAGCGGTAGGCGGCGAGGCGGTGCACCGGCTTGAAGTGCACGCTGGTGCCGATCCCGTGGCCGTCCAGGAGCAGGTCGGCCACCGTGTCCCGGTTCCGGCCGCCGACCGGGTCGATCAGCACGGGGTAGAGGAACCAGCCGTGCCGGACCCCGTCCAGGACGGTCGGCAGCCGCAGTCCCGGGAGGCCGGCCAGGGACCGGTCGTAGGAGGCGGCGATCCGGGCCCGGCGTGCGGTGAAGTCGGTGAGCTTCTGGAACTGCTGGAGGCCGACCGCGGCCGTGATGTCCGGCATCGTGTACTTCAGGCCCGGCACGGTGACCTCGTAGTCGGCGGTGCGGCGCTTGCCGTGGCGCTGCCACACGGAGGAGTCGATGCCGTGCCGACCGAGCAGGCGGGCGGCCTGGACGAGGTCGGCGCGGCCGACGATCATCCCGCCCTCGCCAAGGTGATGACCTTGTTGGCGTAGAAGGAGAACACCGCCAGGTCGCCGACGCTGCCCGCCCGCAGGCCGTCGCGCCAGGCGTGCAGCGCGTGGGCCGCGTCCTCGATCAGCAGCAGGCCGTGGTCGTCGGCCAACTTGCGGAAGGCCGGGAGGTCGCAGGGCTGGCCGCCGTAGTGCATGACCACGATGGCCTTCGTCCTAGGAGTGATCGCCTGCTCTGCCGCCTCGGGGTCGAGGTTGAAGGTGACCGGGTCGGCCTCGGTGAACACCGGGGTGCCGCCGCACCGGACGATGGTGTTCGGGGCCGCGCAGAAGGTCAGGCTCGGGGTGATCACCTCGTCGCCCGCCTCGATCCCGGCCGCCAGCAGGGCGAGGTGCAGGGCGGCGGTGCACGAGGAGACGGCGAACGCGTCCTCGACGCCGAGATCGGATTTCACCGCTTCCTCGAACCGGCCCGCCTTCGGGCCGGCCGTGAGCCAGCCCGAGCTAGACCGAGAAGTACCGGACGATCGAGCACGCGGTGCCGCTGCCCCCGAGCATCAGGCGCACCTGGCGCTCGCCCCACAGCTTCGTGTTGGCGTACACCGAGATCGGGTTGAGCGGCCGGTCCTCGCTGAACCTCACCACGCCGTCCCCTGCCGGGGTGCCGTCGCCGTAAACGGCTGCGGAGGAGACGAAGACCAGCCGTTTCACCGGCGAGGCCACCACGGCGTCCAGGACGGTCTGGGTGCCGTGCGCGTTGGCGGCGAACGCGGTGTCGGGCCGACGGGTACAGGCGGCGACGTCGGCGTACGCGGCGGCGTGGATCACGTAGTCCGCGCGGCCGGTGAGCCACTTCACGGTGGCCCGCTCGCGCACGTCGCCGAGGACGACCCGGGCGCCGTGCCGGTCCACCCGGAACAGGTCCCGCACCGGCTGCGGATAGGCGTCGAACCGGTCCAGGACGATCGGCACGGCGCCGCAGGCCGCGAGCTGCGCGACGATGCGGCTGCCGACCAGGCCACCTCCTCCGGTGACCAGCACGCTCGCTCCGGTCAGCTCGCGCAGGCGTGGGTCGCGGTACACGTCGGCCATGGGGCATCGACCTCCTCTGAAGTGCGGGTTTGTGCAACTCAGTGAACAGCCGGCCACGCTCGGGCGGTACGTTGATGCCCCGCTCATCCCGTTCAATCCGTTCAAGATCGCTTCTGGGGAGGCGAGTTGACTGGGCGCAAGGAGCCGAACCGGCAGCTGGCGGCCGTCATCGCGGAAGCAGGGTGCACGTACGAAGCCCTGGCCAAGGCGGTCCGCGCCGTCGCGGCGGAGGCGGGCGAGACACTGCACACCTCTCGCTCGGCCGTACTCTCCTGGGTCAGGGGCGGAACCCCGGCCGGTCGGACCGCGGCCTACCTGGCCGAGGCCCTGACCAGATCGGCGCAGCGGAAGGTGACGACCGCCGAGATCGGTCTAGGCTTCCCGGCCATCGGGGAGGCCATGGCCCCTGATCCTCTGGCAACCGCTGCCGACCTCGGGAGGCTAGTCATGTTCCACCGCCGCGACTTCCTCGCCCTCGCCTTCTCCACCGTCACCGTCGGGCTCCCTCTTGCTTACGACCACCGGGCCGTCGCCGCCGCCCTGCGGACCGCGACGGGCGGGCGCCGGGTCGGAACCGAGGAGGTGTCCGTCGTCCGGCAGCTCACCGAGATGTTCCGGACCGCCGACGAGAGGCTGGGCGGCGGCCACGGCCTGTCCACGGTGTCGTCCTACCTGGCCGATGCCGTCGTGCCGATGCTCCAGGCCACGTTCCCGTCCGAGGAGGTCCGGCGCAGCGCCTTCGGGGCGGCGTCCG
Source organism: Kitasatospora sp. NPDC096204 (assembly GCF_044763205.1). NCBI lineage: Bacteria > Bacillati > Actinomycetota > Actinomycetes > Kitasatosporales > Streptomycetaceae > Kitasatospora > Kitasatospora sp. NPDC096204. Next base: position 65,964 of record NZ_JBIWFT010000016.1, on the reverse strand, counting down.
AACTGGCGACCCTGGTCGGCTGGAAGTGCCACGACCTCGGCCGCGAGGGCGCCGCCCAGCGGTTCTACCTCCTCGCCTACCAGCTCGCCTGCGAGTCCGACCCCGCTGGGCACGGCGCCTGGATGATGCGGGCCCTCACCCACCAGGCCCTCGACCTGAACCAGACCACGCACTGTGTCGAACTGGCCGAGGCCGCACTCGCGCGGGCACAGGGCAGGGTCGACCGCAGGACGGAGGCACTGCTGCTGGTGACGGCCGCGCGGGCGTACGGAGCGAGCGGCGAGACCAAGAACGCCGCCGGGGCGCTCCTGGCCGCCGAGGACGCCATGCTCGCCGGCGACGACGGCGTGCCCTCCTACGCCGCGGCCTCCGGCCCGGTCGCGGCCACCGTGGCATCGCACACCGGCAAGACCCTGACCGGGATGAACGACCACCGGGCCGCCGAACGGCACTACCGCGCGGCGCTGGAGGACCGCGTTCCGGGCACCTACCAGCGAGTCCGCGGCCTGACGATCGCGAACCTCGCCAAGTCCGTGGCCGCCCAGCACCGCCACGAGGAAGCCGTGATCCTCTGGAACCAATGCCTGGACCTCATGGACGGCGTGGCATCCGACCGCAACAACCAGGAGCTGAGGACCGTGCGTTCAGCCATGACCGTCTACGGCAGGCGCGGAATCCCCGGCGCGCGAGAACTCGCGCAGCGAGCGGCCCATCTCGCTTCCATGTGACATCAGATGACCCGATGAAAGACCTGCCACACCCGAACCCATACCCTGGCTGACGAACTCGGCCCTGAGCCGGGTGGACTGGGCGCACGCTGGGCCGGCAGGGTGTCGACCTCGCCGTCTACCGGCCTTCCTGGAGCAGGAAGCGGCCGGAGCGCCAGTGGAGGTGGGCGGGGCCGCCGGTGGGCCAGTCGTGGTTGAGGTGGCGGCGGTTGCGACCGAGGGTGCCCAGGTCGTGGGGGCGGAGGGTTCCGCCGGTCAGGCCGGCGGCCTCCTCGGCGGTGACCGGCAGGATCGTCACGTACTGGGCGTCGTCGCCGCCCATCCAGTCGACGACCTCGGTGAAGATCCACACGAAGCGCTGCGAACACTCCTTGCAGCGCCGCAGGTTCACCGAGAAGTGCGAGCCGTCCACCACCTCCGCCTCGTGCTCGAAGCCCGCCTGCTGCCGCCGCCAGACGGCCTGTTCGTCCTCGCCGTAGCACTTCGCACAGCCGAACTCCGCCATCGGCCTTCCCATCGGTCGACTCCTGTTCCGCGACGTCCCGGTCGCGGCCCATGATGCCCTCGGCTGCCCTCACCACAGCCGGGCCTTTCACCCGCCCGGTGAACAATTCACGGCCCGTTCCCGCACCGTTCGCACCCCAAGAGGGAGAGGTGCCAGCCGGGTTGACGACGCGCCCGGGAAACGGCCCCCGGGGCGTCAGGACTCCGGTGCCGGGCGGTTCGGCGGGCCCGCCCGCAGGAGCAGGCCCGCACCGCCGTCGAACTCGATGCCCTGGAACGAGGCACCGGTCCTGACGTGATCGAATCCGAGTTCCCGGTGCAAGTCGAGCGAGGCGGGGTTCCCGGCGGAGACGAAGCACCAGACGGCCGGGTCCTGTCGGTGGACCCAGTCCATTCGCCACCGGGTCAGCAGCCTCCCGATGCCGCGGCGGCGCCAGGCGGGGTCCACCGTGACGCCGGTCAGGTAGTAGCCGGCCGGGGCGCGGTCCACGGGGTGCTCGGGCAGGAACGCCGCGTTCGCGTACCCCACGGCCTCACCGGCCACCTTGGCGGTGACCACCAGGCTGCGTCCGGCGCGGCGCGCCCGATCGATGCGCTCCGCCCATGCGTCCGCCGAACCGCCGCGCGCCCGGGCCTGCAGCCCGGCCAGCACCGGCACGTCCGCCCCGGTCGCCTCCGCCACCACCGCGGACACCGGGGCAGGCCGCTCGACCGGATGCGGCAGGTAGGCGGCGAACCGCGGATCCGTTCCCGTCATGCCGCCTCCCCCGCTCCCACCGCCTCTTCGACCCACCACGCTACGACCGGCTACGACCGCCCGTGCCCGTTCCGGCACCCGGCCGGCGACGTGCCTCGGATCAGTCGACCTCCAGCAGCACCGCGGGGAGTTCGGCCTCCCGCACCAGGGCGCGCGGCAGGGTGAGCCCGAAGTGGCGGCCCAGCACCTCCAGGCAGGTGCGGTGGAGGTCGCCGCTCTCGCGCTCGGGGTCCGGCAGTCCGGCGGCGGCCAGCTCCGCCGTCAGGGCGGCGGCCGCGGCCGGCTCGCCGCGGACGTCGCCGGGGCCCCAGGTGGGGTCCAGGTGGAGGTTGAAGTGGCAGTGCTCCCGCCCGTCCCGGTAGCTGCTGAAGAACGGCGGCACCGGCTTGCCGTTCTCCTCCTCGAACTCCAGGTGGTAGATCTCGGCGCCGCCGCGCGACACGGACGGCGGGATCGTCAGCTCGCCCTGCCAGTAGCCGTACGCCACCGCGAAGGCGAGGTCGCCGCTGCGCCCGTGGTGCAGCGCGATGTCCTCGACGTCGCCGGCGAACTCGAGCTCGTGGTCCTCGACCAGGTCCTCCGCGGCGAGTTCGCCGAGCGGCCGCGCGGTGCGTCCCGGCAGCTCCTCGGCGATCCGGGCCACCAGGTCCTCCGGTGTCAGGCCGCGGGCCAGCACGACGCTGTAGCCGCCGTAGGCGATCGACTCGGGTTCCGCCAGCCAGCTGAGTGCGTCCGTCATGGTGATCATCCTGCCCTAAGGGTCGGACACGTTCGGTATTCCGAACGATCCGGCGGTGCGCCGAACCGCCACGGGCGCTCAGTGCCAGAGCCCCCAGGAGGCCGGGCGGGCCGGCTCGGCGAGGTGGCCGTGCTGCTCGGCCCGGTACTGCAGCACCAGCACCGAGCGGACCCGCTCACCGTCCAGCGCGGTGTAGGCGTGCGGCAGCGCGGCGTCGAAGCCGATGTAGTCGCCGGGGCCGAGCTCGATCTCCCGTCCGTCGACCCGCACGCCCAGCCGGCCCGCCTGGACGACGGTGTGCTCGGTGCCGGTGTGGCCGCCGGACTCCTGCGCGGCACCGGCCCGCACCACCTGGTCGTACAGCTCGAACACCGCGTCCCCGGACTCGATCCGGCGCAGCGGGCGCAGATCGACGCCCCGCCCGCTGAGCACCTCGGTCTCGGCCGCCCGCACCACCGTGACCTCGCCGCCCGGCCGCGCCTCGACCAGGTCGGAGATCGGCACGCCGAGCACCCGGGAGAGCCCGAGCACCGTCTCCAGCGTCGGGTTCCCGGCCCCGGACTCCAGCTGGGAGAGCGTCGCCTTGCCGACCCCGGCCTGCCGGGACAGCTCGGACAGGGACAGGCCACGCTGGGCCCGTACCCGCTTCAGATTGGCGGCGAGGACGCCCCGGACGGATTCCTCGGCGTCGTTCACTCTCGACCTCTTCTCACCAGGCACTGTTCGATATACCGTACGGGACGCACACCGACGGACGGGGCAGCGTAGCGAAACGCCTCACTTCCCTCACCCCACCAGGAGACCGCAGTGACCGAGCCCGCCGAGACCATCAAGTACCGGAAGAACGGCCTGACCCGCGGCGTCACGGACGAACTCGCCGAGAGCATGACGCAGGGCTGGGCCGACACCGAGCGCACCGCCCTGGAGCCGGTCCCGCAGGCCGCGCACACCGCCCGCCGCCGCGCGGAGCTGTCCGCCGCCTTCCCCGGCGAGCTGCTGGTGATCCCCTCCGGCAACCCCAAGGTCCGGGCCAACGACACCGACTACCCGTTCCGCCCCTCCTCCGACTACGCCTACCTGACCGGCGACCAGTCCGAGGACGGCGTCCTGGTGCTCACCCCCACCGGCGAGACCGGCCACGAGGCCGCGCTCTACCTGCGCAACCGCTCCCGCATCGACAACGGCGAGTTCTGGCTGGACGGCCACGGCGAGCTGTGGGACGGCCGCCGCAACAGCCTGACCGAGAGCGAGCAGCTGTTCGGCCTGCCCTGCCGGGACGTGCGCACCGTCGGCGCCGACCTGCGCGCGGCCACCGGCCCGGCGCGGGTGCTGCGCCGCCACGACGCGGGCGTGGAGGCGGCACTCGCGGACCGGGCGGACGCCGAGCGGGACGAGGAGTTCGAGGTCTTCCTGTCCGGACTGCGCCTGGTCAAGGACGAGTTCGAGATCGAGGAGCTGCGCTTCGCCTGCGCCGCCACCGCCCGCGGCTTCGAGGACGTGGTGCGCGTCCTCGGCACCGACACGGAGACCGCCGAGCGGCTGATCGAGGGCACCTTCTTCGTCCGCGCCCGGATCGAGGGCAACGACGTGGGCTACAGCACCATCGCCGCGGCCGGCCCGCACGCCACCACCCTGCACTGGGTGCGCAACAACGGCCAGGCCCGCCCCGGGGACCTCCTGCTGCTCGACGCGGGCGTGGAGACCAACCACCTCTACACCGCCGACGTCACCCGCACCCTCCCGGTCAGCGGCCGGTTCACCGACCTCCAGCGCAAGGTCTACGACGCCGTGTACGCGGCCCAGGAGGCCGGCATCGCGGCCGTGCGGCCGGGCGGGCAGTTCCGTGACTTCCACCACGCCGCCCAGCGCGAACTCGCCGAACACCTCACCTCCTGGGGCCTGTTCGGCGACCTGAGCGCGGACAAGGTGTACGAGCTGGGTCTGCACCGCCGCTTCACCCTGGCCGGCACCGGCCACATGCTGGGCATCGACGTCCACGACTGCGCCCACTCCCGCACCGAGGAGCACGTCGACGGCCCGCTCAAGCCGGGCATGGTGCTCACCGTCGAGCCGGGCATCTACTTCCAGGAGAACGACCTGACGGTGCCGGAGGAGTACCGCGGCATCGGGGTGCGGATCGAGGACGACATCCTGGTCACCGAGGACGGCAACGAGAACCTCTCCGCCGACCTCCCGCGCCGCTCCGACGAGGTCGAGGCCTGGCTGGCCCGCCTGCGCGGCTGACGGACGAACGCCCGGGGCCGGTGTTCCCGTCCTGTCAGGACGGGAACACCGGCCCCGGGCTCGGTCGGTCGGGTGCGCGGCTGCCGGCAGGCGATCAGGGCGGAGGGCGATCAGGGCGGAGGGCGATCAGGGCGGAGGGCGATCAGGGCGGCGGGCGATCAGGGCGGAGGGCGATCAGGGCGGCGGGCGATCAGGGCGGCGGGCGATCAGGCCGGCAGCGGCTTGACCCAGCGGCTCCACTGCGGCTCGGGCGCGTAGCCGGCCGCCTGCCAGGTGCGGTGGCCGAGGGCGTTGTCGTCCAGCACCATGGCGTCGGCACGCCGCCCGCCGAGCGCGGCGAAGCGCTCCTCGGCGGCCGCCAGCAGCGCGGCGCCGATGCCCCGGCGGCGGTGCTCCGGGTCGACGGCGAGGCGGTAGAGGTGGCAGCGCCAGCCGTCCCAGCCGGCGATCACCGTGCCGAGGACGGTCGCCGGATCGCCGGCCGGGGTGGCGACGATCAGGCAGTCCGGGTCCCGGGCGAGCAGTGCGGCCACCCCCGCCTCGTCGTCCGTGATGCTGGCGCCCTTGGCGGCCCGGGCCCAGAGGGCGAGCAGGGCGGGGATCTCCTCGGGGACGGCGGTACGCAGGGCAATCTGGTCGGTCATGCGCGCCTGTCTAGCAGCCGGACCCGCCGCGCCGCCGGGGATTTCGCAGCTCGGACGGCTGCCCGTACGCCCCTGCGGTGCTCGGACGATCACCCCTCGGTGTGAGCGGCCGTCAGCCGAGGCGCCACACCGTGGTGGTCTTGACCGCCGTGTCCTCCAGGTCCGCGACCACGGGCACCTGGTACGCCGCCACCGCGGTGAACCGCTCCCGGGGCAGGTAGGCCCGGCCCGGGTCGCCGACGATCACGGTCGCGCCGCGCGCGGCGGCCCGCTCCAGGAAGGGCAGGAAGCGGGCGGCCATGGCCCGTTCGTAGAAGACGTCGCCCGCGAGCACCACCTCGGCGGGCCCGCCGTCGCCGTCCACCAGGTCCACCAGGGTGCCGTCCACGCGCACCCCGTTGGCCCCGGCGTTCAGCCCGATCGCGGCCACCGCGTAGGCGTCGATCTCGGCGGCCCGCACCTCCGTGGCCCCGCGCAGCGCGGCGGCCACCCCGACCAGCCCGGAGCCGGCCGCGACGTCCAACACCGTACGGCCGGCGACCAGTTCGGGGTGGTCCAGGACGTAGCGGGCCACCGCCACACCGCCCGCCCAGGCGAAGGCCCAGAACGGGGGCGGCAGCCCGGCCTCCCCGCGTGCCCGCTCGGTGGTCTCCCACAGGGCGATGGCGTCCTCGGCCATGTGCAGGCGGATCTCGGGCACGAAGGGGACGGGCTTCAGCTCGGTCTCCCGCCGGATGAAGGCGAGGTCCTCGGCGGGCTGAAGAGTGCGCAGCTCACTCGGCATGCCCCGCAGCATAGAGCCCGCGCGGGGGTCGTTCCGCCACGCTGCCATGCCTCCGCCCATCATCCCGCCGTCCCGTCACCCCGCAGCCCGCGCACCGGCTCAACCCCGTTCGTCCACCACCCGCTTGATCTTCCCGACCGAGCGCTCCAGCGTGTACGGGTCCACCACCTCGACCGCGACGGTGATCCCGACCCCGTCCTTCACCGCGCGGGCGATGTCCGCCCGCGCCGACGCCCGCTGCTCGGTGGAGGCTTCCGGCCGGGCCTCCACCCGGACGGTCATGCTGTCCATCCGCCCCTGCCGTCCGAGCCGCAGCTGGAAGTGCGGGGCGACGCCCGGGGTGCGCAGCAGGATCTCCTCGATCTGGGTCGGGAAGACGTTCACCCCGCGCAGGATGATCATGTCGTCGCTGCGCCCGGTGACCTTCTCCATCCGCCGGAAGGCCGGCCGGGCGGTGCCGGGCAGCAGCCGGCTGAGGTCGCGGGTGCGGTAGCGGATGATCGGCAGGGCCTCCTTGGTGAGCGAGGTGAAGACCAGTTCGCCGCCCTCCCCTTCGGGCAGCACCTCGTCCGTGAACGGGTCGACGATCTCCGGGTAGAAGTGGTCCTCCCAGATGTGCAGCCCGTCCTTGGTCTCCACGCACTCCTGGGCGATGCCCGGGCCGACGACCTCGGAGAGGCCGTAGATGTCCACGGCGTGCAGGTCGAGCCGCTCCTCGATCTCGCGCCGCATCTCCTCCGTCCAGGGCTCGGCCCCGAAGATGCCGACCCGCAGCGAGGTGCTGCGCGGGTCGACGCCCTGCTTCTCGAACTCGTCCAGCAGGGTCAGCAGATAGGACGGGGTGACCATGATAATCTCGGGCTCGAAGTCCAGGATCAGCCGCACCTGGCGGGCCGTCATGCCGCCGGAGGCCGGGATGACGGTGCAGCCGGCCCGCTCGGCGCCGTAGTGGGCGCCCAGACCGCCGGTGAACAGCCCGTAGCCGTAGGCGATGTGCACCTTGTGGCCGGGGCGGCCGCCGGCCGCACGGATCGAGCGGGCGACCACGTCGGCCCACATGGAGAGGTCGTTGTCGGTGTAGCCGACCACGGTCGGCCGGCCGGTGGTGCCGCTGGAGGCGTGGATCCGGCGGACCTGCTCCATCGGGACGGCGAACATGCCGAAGGGGTAGCCCTCGCGCAGGTCGGCCTTGGTGGTGAAGGGGAAGCGGGCGAGGTCGTCCAGGGTGTGGCAGTCCTCGGGGCGGACCCCGGCGGCGTCGAACTTGCGGCGGTAGAGCTCGACGTTGTCGTACGCGTGCCGCAGGGTGGCCCGTAGCCGGGTGAGCTGGTGGGCGCGCAGTTCGTCCGGCGTCATCCGCTCACCGGCGTCCAGGAGCTCGGGCGGGATCGGCTCCCCGAGGTGTCGGCGCGGGACGGGTGCGGTGCCGGTCATCGTCGCTCCTTCGCTGCTGCTCTGTCTGCGTCCTGCCGGGCTCTGGCCGTATCCTGCCGGGCGCCGCCCGTGTCCTGCCGGGCTCGGTCTGTGTCCTGCCCGCCCCAAGTTGCCTACCGATCGTTCGGTCAGGCCCGTTCGGGTCCATTGATCCAGTACCCGAACCACCTGTCAAGGGATCGCACAGAACTTCCGGAATGTGCGGTTCCGACCACTTCGCGGTGAGTTCGCCTCGGCAGCTTGGCTGTCCGATATGAAAATCATTACAGAAGCTTGACTTGCTACCGGCCTCCCGCGCCCCGCCCCCGTGGTTCAGTAGTGCGGTTTCTGCCCCGCACCCCGGAGTGATCACCGTGCCCACGACTCCCGCCCTGGTCAGCGCGCTGCGCGAACTCGGCGACCGACCCGCCGTCGTCGCCGACGGGCGCGCGATCAGCGGCATCGGCCTGCTGCTCGGCGTCTCCCCGCCGGGCGGCCTGCCCCGCGCCCTCGCCCGGCGCGTCGCCGAGCACGCCGCGCTGGCGCCCTCCGCCGCCCGGGCCGCCGAGCAGCGGCTGCGCTACTGGGCCGGTGTCCTCGGCGCGCCCCCGATCCGGCACACCGTGCTGCACCCCGTCACCGACCTCGCTGTCGAACTCGCCCTCGCCACCCTGCTGGCCGGCGGCACCGTCCACTGCGGCGACCCCGAGCAGCGGCCCGAACAGCAGCTCGAAGCCGTCGCCGCCGCTCGGGCCACCCACCTCAGCCTGCCCTCCGCCCTGCTCTGGCGGCTCAGCCGACAGCCCGGCCTCGCCGCCCACGACCTCGGCGCGCTGCGCCTGGTCCTGCACGTCGGCCCCGAACCCCGCCAGGAGGACGTGTACGCCGCCGTCGACGCGCTCGGCGCCGTCCTCGCCCACGTCCGCGCCCCGGACAGCAACGCCGAGGCCGCCGACCGCCGGCTGCGCGCCGACGCCGAGAGCGCCTCGGCCGCCGCCTGGAAGTACGCCATCGGCATCACCGCCGCCCAGGTCCGCGACTTCGGCGCCCAGCTCGACCGGGCCGTGCTCGCCTCGCTGCTGCACACCCTCCAGCAGAGCGGCGCGCTGACCGACCCCGCGCGCGGCTACCCCGAGGCCGAGGTCCTGGCCGCGGCCATGGTCACCCCCGCCCAGCGCCCCCTGGTCACCCGCTGGCTGGACGCACTCGCCCGGCACGGCCTGCTCACCCGTCAGGACGGCGGAGCCCAGGGACCGGTCTTCCACGGCGGGCCCGGACCGGCCGCCGCCGAGGTCCGGGAGACCTGGCGCCCGGCCGTCGAGACCTGGGCGGACGGACTCGGCCCGGCCGCCGCCCTGGACCGGGTCCGCCGCGGCGCCCTGCGGCTGCCCCGGCTGATCACCGGCGCGGAGGCCCCCCGACCGGCCGCCTCCCCGGTCCGCTGGGCCGCCGCCCGGGGCTTCCTCGGCGCCGCGCTCGGCGCGCTGGTGCGCGGCACCGCCGACGCCCACCAGGGGCCCGGGCCGCTGCGCGTCCTCGAACTCGACACCGAGGGCGGCGAGCCCGCCGTCGCCCGCGCCCTCGCCGCCCGGCCCCGGCCGAACACCGAGCACCACACCGCCCCCGACGGAGGCCGCTACGACGTCGTCATCGCGAGCGTGACCGGGCAGTCGGCGCGGGAGGTCCCCGAGCTGGTCGGGCTGCTCTCCCCCGGCGGCCGACTGCTGCTGCTCGCGCCCACCACCGAACAGCTCGACCTGTTGATCACCGGCGACCCCCACGGCCTCACCGCCCGTCCGGCCGAGCACTGGCGGGCCGCGCTCACCGCCGCGGGCTGCCCGACGGTGCTGACCCTGCCGGAGGAGGGGCACCCGATGGGGCTGCTGGGGCAACGGCTTTTCGCTGCGCGGGTGGACTGACGGGCGACGCCGGGGGGTGAGGCTTTTCGCTGCGCGGGCGGACTGACGGGCGACGCCGGGGGGTGAGGCTGGCTACGCTCAAGGGTCATGACCTCATCCACGCGTCCGGCCCGACCCGCCCGCGGGTCCCTCGCCTCCCTCGGCTCCCTCGGATCGCTACTGTCGATCGACTCCATCGGGTCGATCGGGTCCGTCCTGTCCATCGGGTCCATCGGGTCCATCCTCTCCGTCGGCTCGATCGGGTCCGTCCTCTCCATCGGCTCCATCGGGTCGATCGGGTCCATCGGCTCGATCGGGTCCATCCTGTCCGTCGGCTCCATCGGGTCGATCAGGTCGGCCTGTTCCACCCTCGGCGCCCTGTCGGCCGGCTCCCGGCTCAGCCTCGGCTCGCTGCTGTCAGAACGCTCCCGCCGGTCGGTGGGGCCCCGGCGGCTCGCCTGCCCGCCCGCCGTGGCCGGGCGGTGAAGTCCGGGTCACGCACCGCCACCCGATCCGTACCATTTCGATACCGAAGCCGGGATGAGCTGCGAAGATCCTCGCCGCCCGGGCCGGTCCCCGGGTAGGCTCCGCTTGTCCTCCGGCCCTCGCGCAGGCGGCCCCCTGCCGCCCTGCCGCGTTCTCCGGGGGCCGCAACCCCGCGGGCCATTCGGTGGGCACCGCGCACTCGACACCGCGCGCCAGGGCAGTCGCGCGAACGGCGAAGGGCATCGCATTGGCGGATCGGCTCACCGGAGGAGACTCCTCGCTGCTGCGGCGGATCAACGCGGCGGTCACGCTCCGGGCGCTGCGCAACGGCCACTCCGTGACCCTCACTCAGCTCGTCGGCGAGACCGGACTCTCCCGCCCGACGGTCGAGGGCGTGATCGAGGGCCTGGTCGAGACCGGACTGGTCGCCGAGGTCGACCAGCCGAGGGACGACGGCCAACCGGGCACCGGCCGCCGCGGCCGCCCGGCCCGCTGGTTCCGCTTCCGCGCCGAGGCCGGGCACATCCTCGGCATCGAGATCGGCGTGCACGACATCCGGGTCATCCTGGCCGACCTCACCGGCGAGGTGGTGGGCAGTCACTTCAAGCCCGTGGACGAGAGCCTCGACGCCGAGGACCGGCTCGCCGCCGTCCGCACCGCCGTCGCCGAGGTGCTACGCAAGGCCGGCATCTCCCGGGACAACCTGTGGTCGGTCGGCATCGGCACCCCCGGCATCGTGGACCGTGAGGGCACCATCCGGCTGGGCACCGCGATGCCCGGCTGGACCGGGCTCGACCTCGGAGCCCGGCTGCGGCGCTCCTTCCGCTGCCCGGTCCTGATCGAGAACGACGCCAACCTGGCCGCCATCGCCGAGCACTGGCAGGGTTCGGCGGTCGGCGCCGACGACGTCGTCTTTGTGATGGCCGGCCTCAGCCCCGGCGCCGGCTCCCTCATCGGCGGCAAGCTGCACCGCGGTTTCGGCGGCGCGGCCGGCGAGATCGGCGCCCTGCACCTGCTCGGGCAGGAAGTCACCCCCGAGCGCCTGCTCTCCACCACCGGAAAGCCCCTCAACCCGCTGGACGAGGCCGCCGTGGCCCGCGTGCTGCGGCTGGCCCGGGAGGGCGACGAGGTCGCCAAGGTCGCCATGGACCGCTTCCTGACCCGCCTCGTCCAGGGCGTCGCCGCGCTCGTCCTGGCCATCGACCCGCAGCTGGTGGTGGTCGGCGGCTGGGCGGCCGGCCTCGACGGCGTCCTGGACCCGCTGCGCGAACGCCTCGCCCAGTTGACCCTGCGCGCCCCGGAGGTCGCCCTGGCGGCCCTCGGCTCGGAGGTGGTGGCGATGGGCGCCCTGCGCGTCGCCCTCGACCACGTCGAGGAGCAGCTCTTCGCGGTCGACCCGCCCCGGGCCTGACGCCCCGGCGGGGCGGCTCCCCCCGTGGGCGGGGCGGCTCGCTCGTGGGCGGGCGTCACGTCACGTCTGCGGGCCAACGGCAAAGGCCCGGACGCCAGTTGGCGTCCGGGCCCCTACCTGAGGGTGTTCGGAAAATGGTTCAGGAGGCGGTACGGACCTCGGCCGCCGCGCCGACCGGGGTGACCTCGACGAGTCCGGCCTCGCCGAAGGTCAGCTTGCAGGTGTCCGCCCGGTAGGTGGAGACGGCCAGCGCCACCAGCCGGCCGGCCGAGGCGTACTGGGTGGTCATCACCAGCACCGGCGCGCCGGGCGGGCGCTCCAGCAGCGCGGCCTGCTCGGCCTCGGCGACGCCCAGCTCCACCGAGCGGGACTCGCCGTCCACCTCCAGGCGCTCCAGCTGGCGCAGCACCGAACGGGCGCGGTCGCTCTCGGCGCGGAATCCCGGCAGGTGCGGCAGGGCGGCGGCCGGGACGTGCAGTGCCTCGGTGGCCACCGCGCGGCCCTCGACCAGGCGGACCCGGCGCACGGTGTGCACGGTGGCACCCTCGGCGATGCCGAGGCCCTTCGCCAGCTGCGCGGGGGCGGGGGCGGTGGTGCAGTCGATCGTGCGCCAGGACTGGCTGCGCGCGGCGCCGGGCCAGCCCTCCTCCTGCCGGCTGACCGGGACGCCGACCCGCGGGGCGGCGATCAGGGTGCCGATCCCCCGGCGGCGCACCAGGCGGCCCTCCAGCTCCAGCTGGTCCAGCGCCTGCCGCAGCGTGGCCCGGGCGACGCCGAAACGGGCCGAGAGCTCGCGCTCGTTGGGCAGGACCTGACCGGTGGAGAACTCCGAGTCGATGGCCCGCAGCAGCACCGTGCGCAGGTGCCAGTACTTCGGCTCCGGCACCGCAGAAAGCTGTCCTGTCGTCCCCACCGTGTCCTCCACCCTGATGCTGTCCGCCCTGTAGCAAGGAGGGCGGATCCCGGGCCCACTGTCCGCTGTCGCGGCAGGTGGGAGAGCGGGCCTTTATCCGTCCTTCTTTATTAAAGGTCCTTGCAGTAAGTGACCCTAGGCGCTCCGTCCGGAGATGGTCAAGACCAATGACGCGGCTTGATGGGGCGCCCGCACATCTTCATGCCGCGTTCACGACAGCTCCTGTCAGCCACTGTCACCATCCACGTCGGCGCCCCGTCCGGGGCCGCGCCCGGGGCCGCGTCCACGCCCGCCGGGGCCTCGGCCCGCGCGTCACGATTCAGGTCGGCGACCACCAGTCGGTAGGCTGCCCGGGTGATCGTGGTGACGAGTGTGAACGTGAACGGAATCCGGGCAGCGGCCAAGAAGGGCTTCGTCGAGTGGCTGGCCGGCACCGAGGCGGACGTGGTCTGCCTCCAGGAGGTGCGCTCGGAACCCGCGCAGCTGCCCGTCGAGTTGCGCGACCTGGACGGCTGGCACGCCGTCTGGGCCCCCGCCGCCACCAAGGGCCGGGCCGGCGTCGCCGTCCTCTCCCGGCAGGAGCCGCAGCGCACGGTGATCGGATTCGGCTCCGAGGAGTTCGACGACTCGGGCAGGTACGTCGAGATCGACCTGCCGGGCCTGACCGTCGCCAGCCTCTACCTCCCCTCCGGCGAGGTCGGCACCGAGCGCCAGGACGAGAAGGAACGCTTCATGGCGGAGTTCCTCGTCCACCTCACCGCCCTGCGCACCCGCGCCGCCGCCGACGGCCGCGAGGTCGTCGTCTGCGGCGACTGGAACATCGCCCACCGCCCCGAGGACCTCAAGAACTGGAAGTCCAACCAGAAGTCCGCCGGCTTCCTCCCCGAGGAGCGCGCCTGGCTCTCCCGCGTCTACGACGAGGCCGGCTACGTCGACGTCGTCCGCGCTCTCCACCCCGACCGCACCGGCCCCTACTCCTGGTGGTCCTACCGCGGCCGCGCCTTCGACAACGACTCCGGCTGGAGGATCGACCTAGTTGTCTCTACAAAAACCCTGGCCGACAAAGCCGTCGAGGCCTACGTCGAGCGGGCGGCCACCCACGCCGACCGCTGGTCCGACCACGCACCGGTCACAGCGGTGTTCGATCTGAACAACTAGTCAACGGAGACGGGTAGTTCGACAGAATCAGGAGAAGGCCCCTGACGTGCAGCACTCCACACGTCGGGCAGGGGCGTTTCAAAGTCCTGGTGAGCGCGTGAGTCCGCAGGTCGCGGCGGTGCGAGGAGTGCGGGTCGGACCGTCACGAATGCAACGAAGCTCCGGTTGAACAGGGTGACCTTCCCAAGTCGCCCTGAACCACCGGAGCTTCGATGTGTCGCCAGTCTGCCACCGTCTGCCTGATCAAGTCGCCCGCTCTGGAGGGTGTGGCGGGATTGTCGCTGGTGGAGCGGTTGCGGCTGCTGCCGGATCCGCGTCGGCGCCGAGGGGTGCGTCACCCGTTCGTGGCGGTGCTGCTCGTCGCCGCCTCGGCGGTGGTCGCCGGCGCGCACTCGTACGCGGCCATCGGCCAGTGGTCCGCGAACGCTCCGCAGCGCACCCTGGCCCGCCTGGGCGCCCGGGTCGCGGGCGCACTGGGCTTGCGCGTCGCACCGAGCGCCACCACGATCCGGCGAATCGTCGGCCTGGCCGACCTGACCGGCGCTGATCCCTCCGGCTCGGACTCGATCGCCGTGGACGGCAAGGCCGCCCGCGGCTCCCGACACGGCACCTCGCCCGCCGCCCACCTGCTGGCCGCGATGACCGCAGACGGCCATACCGTCACCCAGCTGCGGGTTCCCGACAAGACCAACGAAATCACCTGCTTCACCGCGCTGTTGGAGCCCTTCGACCTGACCGGGGTCACCGTCACCGCCGACGCCCTGCACACCCAGCGCGCCCACGCGCACTTCCTGGTCGAGGCGAGGAAGGCCCACTACCTGCTGGTGGTCAAGGCCAACCAGCCAGAACTCCACCGCCGACTGCGGTCGCTGCCGTGGAAAGACGTCACCGCACGCCGCTACGACCGCGAGATCGGCCACGGCCGCAAAGAGACCCGCGTGACCAGGGCACTCACCGTCACCGGTCTCGGCCTGGACTTCCCCCACGCCGCCCAGGCCGTCCGCATCCTGCGCCACCGCACCGACCTCAAAACCGGCACCGTCAGCCGCCAGACCATCTACGCGATCACCGACCTGACCTCGCAGGAAGCCTCGCCCGAGCGGCTCGGCCGACTCGCCAGGTCGCAGTGGACCATCGAGAACAGGCTGCACTTCGTCCGCGACACCACCTTCGCCGAGGACGCTTCGAAGATCCGCACCGGCCACGGCCCCGACAACATGGCGACCCTGCGCAACCTGGCGATCAACACCCTCCGCGCCGCCGGGCACCGCAACATCGCCGCCGGCATCCGGCACACCTCCTACGAGCCATTCATCCGCCCGCTCGACCTGCTGGGCATCATGTGACCAGCACTGTTACAAGATCACGGGACTTTGCAACGGCCCTGCCGGAGCAGTGCCCTCGGCGGGATCGACCAGCGCACCCACCGCAGTGTCGTGGACCGTCCGGGACAGCTCGCGGAGCATCGACCGGTCATCCCGGCCCATTCCGCGCCGCGGAGCCTGCTGCCCGAGAATTACCGACACGTCGGAGTGAAGCGCCTCCGCGAGGCGCAATAGCGTCGGCAACGAAACGCTGCCGCCCTGCTCGGCCTTCTGAATCGTGTGCATCGACAGCCCGCTACGGGAAGCCAGATCAGCCTGGGTCTCCTTCCCCCGGAGCATCTTGATCCGCTCGCCGGTGGTGAAGTCCTGCCATTGACTCATTGGGTCTCCCCCTTCGCTGCTTCCGCTCTTGGACCGTACCCGTCTGATCACGCCTATGAAGGGCGTTCCCGGAGAGAGAGCGACTCCCCGAAACAAGACATGACGCGACATCAAAGACATGGATGGATTTACTGAGGCTCGCCGTGATGCAGGAACATCCGAACGCGGCAACAGGGCGGTGCCGACGGCGATGCCGTACGAGCGGCCGATGCTCGTGGCGTCGACCGGCAGCAGGACCTACGAGAGCCCCGCCGCCAGCGCCACTGTG
The DNA here is from genome assembly GCF_044763205.1 of Kitasatospora sp. NPDC096204. Lineage (NCBI taxonomy): Bacteria > Bacillati > Actinomycetota > Actinomycetes > Kitasatosporales > Streptomycetaceae > Kitasatospora > Kitasatospora sp. NPDC096204. Next base: position 50,311 of record NZ_JBIWFT010000016.1, on the reverse strand, counting down.
CCCAGGGTCCCGGCCGTCCGGACCAGGACGTCGTCCAGCGTCATCGCGGTGTGCTCGACTGGAGCATCCTTGAGGAGGAGCAGGTCGCCGTCGCCGGGGTAGCTGCCGTTCTGGTGGGCGTCGAAGGGGTTGCCGTCCTGGGGATGCGTGCCGACGTCGGCGGCCTGTGGTTGCCGGATGCCGGGCTCTGGGAGCCTGTCGTCGCGGGCGAAGCCCCTTCGGGAGAGGATCGGATTGCTGGTTCTCATCCCAGTCCTTCTCTATGCCGAATGCGGGCATACGTGCCTGTGATTCTGCCCCCTGCATCACTGCTCTGACCTGTAACGCAAGGGTGTCATGGGAAGACGACAAGCACTGGAGGGGCCCGCCCCGCCGGACCCGCAGGCGGGACGGGCTCCCCATTGCCTACCGCATCACACCCCCGACGCAGTCACGCACCGGCTCGCGACCGTGGTGGCGCGCGGTCCCGGCCGGTTCGAGCCGCAGTTCGCGGCCCTGCCAGCGCTGGCGCAGCCAGCGGTCGTGGCTGGCGAGGACGATCGCGCCGGGACCGGTGCCGAGGGCGTCCTCCAGTTCGTCGCACAGCCGCGGGGAGAGGTGGTTGGTGGGTTCGTCGAGGAGCAGTAGTCGGGGCGGGTCGGCGACGAGAAGGGCCAGGGCGAGCCGTCGGCGCTGTCCGACGGACAGCCGGCCGACGGGTTTGTCGAGGTCTGCCGCGTGCAGCAGGCCGAGCGACTTCAACGGGACATCCTCGGCGCGTGCCGGGCCCAGTGCTCGCTGGTAGGTGTCGCGGACGGTGCGGTCGGGCCGGTCGAACACGGTGTCCTGGGTGAGCAGCCCGACCGTCAGCCCGGGGCGTCGGCTTACCGTGCCCTCGGCGGCGAGGTGCCCGGCGAGCACGGCGAGCAGCGTGGACTTGCCCGTCCCGTTGCCGCCCGTGACTAGCAGCCGGTCGGCCGCCGCCACCTCCAGGCCGTCCAGCGCGAGCCGGCCGGGCACCCGGACGTCCCGGAGCGACACCAGGGGCTGGGGGTTCCCCTCCTCGATGGCGGTGGCCAGGGCGCCGGCCGTGAACCGCAGCGGGCGCGGCGGCTCGGGGGCCTGGGCGCGCTCCAGCTCCTCCAGCCGGCGGGCGGCGTTGCGCACCCGGCGGGAGACCTGGCTCTGCACCCGGCCCGCCCGGTGGCCGTACCCCATCTTCTCGTTGTCGCGCGGCCCCCGGTCCGGTGCGACCAGGTGCGCGGTCACGCCGGCCGAGTGGCGCAGCTGTGCCAGCTCCTGCTGCTCCTCGGCGTAGCGCCGCTCCCAGCGCTCCCGCTCGGCGCGCCGCTCGCCCAGGTAGGCGCTGTAGTTTCCGCCGTAGCGGACCGGTCCGTCCACCGCGGGGTCGAGGTCGACCAGATGGGTGCAGACGGCGTCCAGGAACGCCCGGTCGTGGGAGGCGAGGACCACGGTGCCGGGCAGTTCACGGAGTTGCTCCTCCAGGAAGGCGGCGCCGCCGTCGTCGAGGTGGTTGGTCGGCTCGTCCAGCAGCAGCGCGGACGGCCGTCGGACGAGCAGCGCGGCCAGGGCGAGCCGGCCGCGCTGCCCGCCGGACAGCGAGCCGAGCGGGCGGTCGTGCCCGAGCGTGCCGAGGCCCAGCCCGTCGAGGACCAGGGCGGCGCGGCGGTCGGCGTCCCAGGACTCCCGGTACCGGGCCTGCTCCAGCCGCCTGCCGTAGGCGTCCAGGAGTTCCGCGTGGCCCGGGGCGCTCTCCGGGACACGGGCGATCTCCGCGCCGAGCCGGTCCAGTTCCGCGAGGTCCTCGCGGGCCTCGCGCAGCGCGTCGTCCAGGACGGCGGCGACGGTCGCGTCGGTCGCGAAGGGCATCTCCTGGTGCAGGAAGCCGAGGTCCGCGGGGCGCGAGACGCTTCCCGCGTCGGGTTCGTCCACGCCGGCGAGCACCCGCAGCAGGGTGGACTTGCCGGCGCCGTTCTCCCCGATCAGGCCGATCCGGTGGCCGGGGGCGGCGGTCAGGCTGACGCCGTCGAGGACGCGCCGACCGCCGAGGTCGCGGACGACGTCATGGGCGAGCAGGGCGTGCTGGAGCACGGGGAACCTTCCGAGGTGGGGGGTGGTGGGCCCGCCGGGCACGGAGCCTCGGGCGCGGGCCGGTTCACACGCCGGCGGTTCACAACGCGGGGGCCGCGGTCTCCTTCAGCGTGCCGTCGGCCAGCCGGAGCCAGCGGTTCACCCCGATCTCGGCGAGGAAGCGCTCGTCGTGACTGACCACCAGGAAGGCGCCCTGGTAGGAGTTCAGGGCGCTCTCCAACTGCCCGGCGCTGACCAGGTCGAGGTTGTTGGTCGGCTCGTCGAGCAGCAGCAGGTGCGGGGCGGGCTCCGCGCACAGCACGCAGGCCAGGGTGGCGCGCAGTCGCTCGCCGCCGGAGAGCACCCCGACCGGCAGATGGGCCCGGGCGCCGCGGAACAGGAAGCGGGCGAGCAGGTTCATCCGCTCCGTCTCGGGCCGCTCGGGGGCGAACGCGGCGAAGTTCTCCGCCACGGTGCGGTCGAGGTCCAGCAGGTCCAGGCGCTGCGAGAGGTAGGCGATCCGCCCGTCGCTGCGCCTGATCTCCCCGCCGTCCGGGGCGAGTTCGCCGGTGACCAGGCGCAGCAGGGTGCTCTTGCCCGCGCCGTTGGGCCCGGTCAGCGCGATGCGTTCGGGGCCGCGGACGCTCAGGTCGACACCGCCGTCCGCGAACACCGGCCGGCCGGCGTGGCGGACCTGCAGGCCCTCGCCGAGGAAGAGGTTGCGCCCGGCGGGCACCTGGGTGTCGGGCAGCTCCAGGGAGAGGCGCTGCTCCTCGCGCAGGGCGCGTCCAGCCTCGTCGAGCCGGGCCTTGGCCTCGCCGACCCGGGCCGCGTGCATCTGGCCGGCCCGGCCCGCGGACTCCTGGGCGCCGCGCTTCATGTTCCCGGCGAAGATCCGGGGCAGGCCGGCGCTCTTGAGGTTGCGGGCGGCGTTGCTCTGGCGGCGTTCGGCGCGTTCGCGGGCCTGCTGCATCTCCCGCTTCTCCCGCTTCAGCTCCTGCTCGGCGTTGCGGACGTTCTTCTCGGCGACCTCCTGCTCGGCCCGGACGGCCTCCTCGTAGGCGGTGAAGTTCCCGCCGTAGAAGCGCAGTTCGCCGTTGCCGAGTTCGGCGATGTGCTGCATCCGGTCGAGCAGCGCGCGGTCGTGGCTGACCAGCAGCAGGCAGCCGTTGAAGTCCCCCAGCACGTCGTGGAGCTTGTGCCGGGCCTGCGCGTCGAGGTTGTTGGTCGGCTCGTCGAGCAGCAGCACGTCGGGGCGCTTGAGCAGCTGGGCGGCGAGGCCGAGGGAGACGATCTGGCCGCCGCTGAGCGTGCTCAGACTGCGGTCCAGGGCGAGGCCGGTCAGGCCGAGGCGGTCGAGCTGGGCACGGGTGCGCTCCTCGATGTCCCAGTCGTCGCCGATGGTGGTGAAGTGCCGCTCGTCGACGTCCCCGGACTCCACGGCATCGATGGCCCGGATGACCGCGGCGACGTCGAGCACCTCGGCGACGGTGAGGCCGGAGGCCAGGGGGAGGCTCTGACGGAGGTAGCCGAGCCTTCCGGTGACCGTCACCGAGCCGGTGGCGGGCTTGAGTTCACCGGCGATCAGCTTGAGCAGGGTGCTCTTGCCGGCGCCGTTGGGGGCGACCAGGCCGGTCCGGCCGGCGGGCACGGTGAAGGACAGGTCGTGGAAGACCCGGGTGTCGTCGGGCCAGGCGAAGGAGACGTTCGAGCAGACGACGGCAGCGTCGGACATGGAGATGACCTCGAAGGAAAGCGGGCAGGAGGGTAGAGCTCTGCCCTGGCAGACGTGCGGAAAATGGGTACGACGAAACGGACCATCCCGGCGGCGGCGCTCCTGAAGCACCGGCCGATGGCCGTCAGATCCGGATCTCACCCGGAGATGTCGTCGTCACCCGCCACGTCTGCCACTCCTCGATCACACGAATACAGATCACATCGAATGTAACAGACATTGCGACGTTGAGGATGGTTCCGGTGACGAAGGACGCGGCCGGTGAGGCGAGCCAGGTGATGGCTTCGGCGACTTCGGTGGGGCGGCCTATCCGGTTGACGGGCTGGAGGGCTGCGATGACGGCCTCGTTCCAGGTGCCGGCCTCGATGGTGGTGTTGAGAATGTCGGTCTTGATCGAGGCGAGGGCGACCGCGTTGATGCGGATGCCGTCGGTGGCGCACTCCAGTGCGGCGGACTTGGTGAGGCCGACCACGGCGTGCTTGGTGGCGGAGTAGTTGGCCGCGTAGCGGATGCCGCCGAGGCCCGCGATCGAGGCCAGGTTGACGATGGAGCCGCCGGGGGTGTCCTGGGCCAGCATCTGCTGGATCTGGTACTTCATGCCCCAGAAGACGCCGAGCACGTTCGTGGTGAGCATCTGCTGGAAGCGGCTGGTGGGTTCGTCGGCCAGGCGGCCGCGGTCGAGGGAGATCCCGGCGTTGTTGACCGCGACGTCGAGTCGGCCGTAGCGCTCGACGGTGGCCGTGATGAGGGCGGCGACGGACTCCTCGGAGTCGACGTCGGCGGCGACGAAGGCGGCCTCGCCGCCGTTGTCGCGGATCTCGCGGGCGACGGCTTCTCCCGCTTCCTTGCGGCGGCCGGAGACGACGACGGCGTGGCCGACGCGGGCCAGGGCCAGGCTGGTCTCCCTGCCGATGCCGGTGGTGGCCCCGGTGACCAGGGCGACGCTGGAGACGCTCATGACGATGGACCTTTTTCGCGAACAGGTGGGTTCGGGCGGCGATCACCACAGTGCCCGTCGGCGACGGGACCGCACATCGGTCATCTGACTGCGCCCGTGAATCGGTGGAGCCCCGTTCACCCAGCACCTGCGAGCACCGTCAAATGACCGATGCCGAACGACGGTGCGGAGCCAAGGATGGAGAGTGCACGCCCGCTCCGAAGGGACTCAGCATGTCCGTACCCCCCGTCATCAGCAGCCCGCTGTCCGATGGCGCCCGAGAAGTCGCCGGCAGCGCCCTCCAGGCGACCCTGGTCGACCTCCTCGATCTCGCCCTGGTGGCCAAGCAGGCGCACTGGAACCTGTACGGTCCGCGGTTCGGCTCCGTGCACGTGCAGCTTGACGAAGTGGCCGCCATCGCCCAGAACTTCTCAACGTCTGCCACCGTCATCCGCCGACTGCGCGAGCGCGTCGGCCCGGCCGGCGAGGCGGATGCCGTAACCGAGGACCTGCTGACCGGGCTCATCGCCGAACTGGAGAAGCAGAGCTGGATGTTCCAGGCGGAGAACCGGGTCTGAGCCCTCCTATGGCAATACCTCCGGCAACACCGTCACACCGACAGAGAAGGTGGTTCACATGTTCACACCCAAGGCCGTGCTCCTCGGCTCGGCCGCCGCGGCGACCGTCGCCGCCGCCGTGCTGGGCATCGGCGCCGGATCGGCGCACGCCGCCGGCTGGCCCCCGTTGCAGCCGGGCGCCCACCTCTACTCGGGCACCGGCGGGAGCGGCGCGGTGACCACGGTCGACCTCGACGATCTCGGCACCTGCCACACGCTGTCGGCGCCCGCCCGCTCGGTCCAGGTCGTCTCCGGCTCCGCGTCCGTGGTGCTGTACGCCGGCGCGGGCTGCACCGGCGCCCACCCGTGGGCCACCGGCTCGCTGGTCCAGTCCAACCTGCCGTGGCCGGTGCTGAGTTACAGGGTGGTCCCGGCCTGACGGCGGGTGGAACACCTCACCTTCCGTTTCGACACAAGGAGTCCTCGATGGCAGCGCACGAAGCCATGAGCAGGCCCGGCACCGGTCGACGCCGCTTCCTCGGTCTCGCGGCGGCCGGTGTCGTCGCCGGACAGGTCGGCCTGTCCGCCCCAGGCCAGGCGGCCACCGGCCGGGAGGCGGAGCCCGGCGGCGCACCGCGGCCAGGCGCGGGTATCCGCCCGTTCCGCATCAAGGTCCCGCAGGCGGACCTCAACGACCTGCGGCGGCGCGTCCGCGCGACCCGGTGGCCCGACCGCGAGACCGTCGGCAGCCGCACCCAGGGCGCTCAACTGGCGAAGATGCGGCCGCTGATGGAGTACTGGGGCACCCGGTACGAATGGCGCACCCTCGAGGGGCGCCTCAACGACCTGCCGCAGTACATCACCGAGATCGACGGGCTGGACATCCAGTTCGCCCACATACGCTCCCGGCACGCCGGCGCCATGCCGATGCTGATGACGCACGGCTGGCCCGGCTCGATCGTCGAGCTGCTCAAGGTCATCGGCCCGTTGACCGACCCCACGGCGCACGGCGGGCGCGCCCAGGACGCCTTCCACCTGGTCCTGCCGACCCTGCCCGGCTACGGCTTCTCGGGCAAGCCGACCAAGCCCGGGTGGAACTTCCCCCGCACGGCGCGCGCTTTCCACGAGCTGATGATGCGCCTCGGGTACCCGGAGTACGTCTCGCAGGGCGGCGACCACGGCGCGATCCTCTCCGAGGTGCTCGCCGTCCAGCAGCCGAAGGGCCTGCTCGGCATCCACATCAACATGCCGGGGACCGTGCCGGACGACGTCCTGCGCCGGGTGCGCAACTTCGACCCGACCCCGGCGAACCTGTCGGCCGAGGAGAAGCGGGCGTACGACCGGCTGGTGCACTTCTACCGCGACGGCTTCGGCTACGCGGCGATGATGAACCAGACCCCCCAGACGATCGCCTACTCCCTCACCGACTCCCCGGTGGGCATGGCGTCCTACTACTACGACAAGTTCGCGGAGTGGACGGACTCCGATGGTGAGCCCGAGAAGGTCCTCACCTACGACGAGATGCTCGACGCGATCTCGATGTACTGGCTGACCGGCACCGGCGCGTCCTCGTGCCGGCTGTACTGGGAGGGCGCCCAGTCCGGCGGCGGACCGTTCAACGCGGTGTCCATTCCGAAGGTGCCGGTCGCAGTGACGGTCTTCCCCGCCGAGATCTACCCCGCACCGCGCAGCTGGGGCGAGCGGACCTTCGGCAACATCATCCACTGGAACGAGGTCGACAGAGGCGGCCACTTCGCCGCCTGGGAGCAGCCACAGCTACTGGCCGAAGAACTCCGCGCCGCCTTCCGGGTGTTGAGGTAGTTCCGGCGAGGACCGCGCCAAGAGATGTGCCCGGGGTCGCCGTGCCGGCGGCGACCCCGGGTCTTTCCCATCCATTGTTCGAACGGGGGAGTCTGTGTCCAAACTCTTCGAGGTGGCAGTCTGTTGACGGCCGTCCTCGCCGCCGTCCTCGCCCTGCTCGTGGGACCGGCCGTGCCCGCGTCGGCGACCACCGGCGAAGGCACCATGTGGTACGGGGAGACCGAGGACGGTGTCAACCTGATGTCCAGTGACACCATTTCGGAGGCCCGCAGTCCCCTCGGCGTCTAGGTCCAGGTCTGGCGCGGGAACGACAACAACCGCGTCTGGATATCACTGAACAACGGAGGGCCGGTGGTCTTCCCGGGCCCCGAGACGCTGGTAGCGCCCCGGGTGGTGTGGACCACCAACGGCTTCTACATCTTCCACACCGGAACCGACGGGCGGATCTACTCCACGCAGCCGCGGTTCACCCTGGGCGGGATCCCCTCGCAGAGGTCGGCCCGGAAACTGCTGGTCGCCCGCGGGGAACGTGGTCACCCGGCCCCACCCTGTCGCCGTCCGTCATCCAGCTCCGCAACAACCAGATGTTTCTCTCCTGGGGGAGCGCGAAAGACCTCAGCCAGTACACCGCCTACTTCGACGGAGCGAACTAGAGGGAGGCCGTTCAGGTTCCTGGGATTGGAGCGAGACGGCCAACTCCTTGGTTTACAGCACCTAATGGAATCAGATCGCCGTCGTCCACCGCGGAGTGGACGGACACGCTTACGTCATGACGCAGCAATACGGCGAGAACCGCTGGTCCCAGCCGGAGCTGCTCGACGGCGCCCTGCCGATCGTCGGAGCCCCCAGCGTCGCGTTCACCCGGGACACGGGCGACGCCCTCATCGTCGTCCTGGGCACCTCGCCCACCAGCAACCACCAGGCGTACCCAGGCCAGTGGACCGAGCGCAGTTGGAGCCGTTTCCAGCACGAGAACACGCTGGCCGGCATCCGGAACAACCTCTGGCTGACGGCAACCGCCCGGAGCGTCTTCCTCATCGCCACCTTCGCCCAGGGCTACGTCTTGTTCAAGACCGGCTTCGACCGGGCCCCGTAGCAGTGCCGGCGGGTTCGTACAATGGGGGCGTAGCTCCTCCGGGAGGAACTCCTGCCGGAGGTGCCATGCCGCCGCACGCGAAACACCAGCTGCTCGGGCGTACCCGGGAGTTGGCGGTGCTGGACCGTCTGCTGCGGGAGGTGCGCGACGGGCGCAGCCGGGTGCTGGTGCTGCGGGGTGAGGCGGGCGTCGGCAAGTCGGCGCTGCTCGATCATCTGGCCGGGGAGGCAGGGGGGTCGCAGGTCGTCCGTGCGGCGGGGGTCGAGGCCGAGGCCGAGTTCGCCTACTCGGCCCTCCAACGGCTGTGTGCCCCGCTGTTGCCGCAGCTCGATCGACTGCCGGCGGTGCAGCAGGACGCGCTGCGCGTCGCGTTCGGCCTGAGTGCGGGGAACCCGCCCGAGATGCTGCTGGTCGGGATCGCGGTCCTCGGTCTCTTCGCCGAGGCGGCGGCCCGGTCACCGCTGGTGTGCCTGGTCGACGACGCGCAGTGGCTGGACCTGATGTCCCAGCGGATCCTGGCGTTCGTCGGGCGTCGGCTGGACGCCGAATCGGTGGCGCTGGTGTTCGCCGAGCGGACCACCGACGGGAAGGGGGACGAGGGTCTCTCCGGTCTGCCGGACCTCCTCCTGCGCGGGCTGGCCGACGCCGACGCCCGGGCACTGCTCGACGGCGTGCTGCCGGGGCCGGTCGACGCCCGGGTGCGGGACCGGATCGTCGCCGAGACCGGTGGGAATCCGCTCGCCCTGCTGGAGTTGCCCCGGGGCCTGTCGCCGGCGGAGCTGGCGTTCGGCTTCGCAGGGCCCGGCGCCGGCCCGTTGGCGACCCGGGTCGAGGAAGGCTTCCGTCGGCGCGTCGACGCGCTGCCGGCCGACACCCGCGCCCTGCTGCTGGTCGCGGCGGTCGAACCGGTCGGCGACGGGCCGCTGTTGTGGCACGCGCTGCGCCTGCTGGGCATCGGGCTCGAAGCCGCGGCACCGGCCGAGACCGCGGACCTGATCACCCTGGGCGCCCCGGTGCGGTTCCGGCACCCGCTGGTGCGTTCGGCGGTCTGGCGCGGCGCGGACGCCGCCGCCCTGCGGGCGGCTCACCGCGCCCTGGCCGAGGCCACCGACGCCGCGCGCGACCCCGACCGGCGGGCGTGGCACCGGGCCCACGCCGCGGTCGGACCGGACGAGCAGGTCGCCGCCGCACTGGAGCGCTCCGCCGACCGGGCGCTGGCGCGCGGTGGCCGGGCGGCCGCCGCGGCCTTCCTGGAACGTGCCGCCGCGCTCACCCCCGATCCGAAGGAGCGGGCGCGGCGCGCGCTGGCGGCCGCGGCAGCCCATGTCGCCGCGGGCGTGCCGGCCCGGGTGCCCGACCTGCTCGCCGCCGCCGAACTGGGGCCGCTGGACCGGCTGCAGCAGGCCCATGCCGGCCGGCTGCGGGCCAAGGCGTCGTCCATGACCGACTCGGGGAGGGGCGCGGTGCAGCCTCTGCTCGACGCGGCGGGCCGGTTCAGGGACCTCGACCCGGCCGCCGCGCGGGAGACCTGCCTAGCGGCGTTCGACGCGGCCCTCTGGGCCGGCCGGTACGACGAAGGCGCACTGCGCCGGGTCGCCGAGGCCGCTCGCGACCTGCCGCCCGGCGAGGAGACGGCGGGTGTCTTCCTCCGGGCCCTGGTCACCTGGACCGTGGACGGGCCGGCCGCCGCCTTCCCGCTACTGGCGCGGGCGCAGCGCTCGCTCACCGAGGAGGAGGACCCGTCCGTCCTGTGGGCGGCCGCGAACGCCGCCCCGGTGCTGGGCGACCTCCCGGGCTGGCTGGACATTGGCGACCGGGCGGTCCGCTTCGCCCGCCGGACGGGAACACTGTCGGTCCTCTCGACGGCGCTGCCCTACCAGGCGGCCTCGTTGAGCTACGCGGGGCGCTTCGCCGAGGCCGAGGACCTGCTGGCCGAGGCCGCGGCCATCGAGAAGGCCACCGGCACGGTGCCGCGCACGGCCACAGCGGCTTTGATCAGCGCGTACCGTGGACGGGAACGACCGGCCCTGGAAGCGATCGAGGCGATGGAACACGAGGGCGCGCAGCGCGGCCTGGGACGACTCGTCGGCGTGGCGGCGTGCGCCCGGGCCGTGCTCCATAACGGCCTGGGCAACTACGCGCTCGCCCTGGAGGCGGCGCTGCGGGGCGCGGAGCACCAGGACCTCGTCGTGTACCAGTGGACCTGTGGCGAGCTGGTCGAGGCCGCGACCCGGGCCGGCGACCCGGCCGCGGCGGCCCGGGCATGCGAGCGGCTCGCCGACTGGAGCCGGGCCGGCACCCCCTGGGCCCTCGGTGCGCACGCGGTCGCCGAGGCCCTGGCCGGAGCACCGGAGAATGCCGAGGACCGCTACCGCGAGGCCGTCGACCACTTCGGCCGGGGCGGGCTCCGGGTATTCGAGATCCGGGCCAAACTGTTGTTCGGAGAGTGGCTGCGCCGCCAGAACCGGCGCGCCCAGGCCCGTACCGAACTGCGGGCGGCGCACGAGGCGGCGACGGCGACGGGCATGGAGGCGTTCGCCGAGCGGGCCCGGCGCGAACTGCTCGCCACCGGCGAGACCGTCCGCAAGCGGGCCCCCGGCGCGCCGGTCCTGACCCCGCAGGAGGGGCAGATCGCCCGCCTCGCGGCCGGCGGGCACCCGAACGCGGAGATCGGAGCGCGGCTGTTCCTCAGCCCCCGCACGGTCGAGTGGCACCTGCGCAAGGTCTTCGTCAAGCTGGGGATCTCGTCCCGCCGTGAGCTCGACGGCGCCCTGGCCGGGCAGTAGCCACGGGTTACGGCAGCGCCGTGCGCAACTCCCGCCGTGAGCTTATGCGGAGCTTGGTGAACACCTTGCGCAGGTCGCCCGAGCGGGCGCCGGATCCGCTCGGGCGAGACGAGCCGGGAAGGCGGAGGATGTTGGCGGGGGGTCCGCCCTCCCGGCGTTCAGGGGCCGCTGTTCAGCGGACGGGGTGTGACGGGTCGCGGCCGCCGGGCAGGGCCTAGCGGGTGGCGCGGGCGGCCTTCTCGACGACCCCGGCCACCAGGCCCGGGTGGGACACCGCGACGGAGTGGGACGCGGCCACCTCGGTGGTGTGGGCGTGGGCGCGATCGGCCATGAACCGCTGGGCGGCGGCCGGGATGTTGAGGTCCTCGGTCGTGACGATGTCCCAGCTGGGAACGGTCTGCCAGGCGGCGGCGGTGGCCTTCTCCTCCAGCGCGGCCTGGGCGATCGGCCGCTGCGATGCAGCCGCCAGCGCGGCCTTGTCGGCCGGGACGTCGGCGGCGAACTGGGCCCGGAACTTGTCCTGCTGGATGTACAGGTCAGTGCCGGTGCTGCCGTCGGCGTTGGTGAACGGCACCGGGTCCAGCGTGCCGGGCAGGGTGGACCCGGGGAACCGGTTGGTCAGCTGCAGCGCGGACTCTCCCGGCGCGGGCAGGAACGCGGCGACGTAGACGAGGGCCTTGACCCGCGGCTCGCCGACGGCGGCCTCGCTGATGACCGAGCCGCCGTAGGAGTGGCCGACCAGGACGACGGGGCCCTTGATGTGGTCGACGACGCTGCGCAGCGCGGCGGCGTCGGAGGCCGGGCCGCGCAGCGGGTTGGCGGCGGCCACCACCGGGTAGCCGTCGTGGCGCAGCCTGGCGATCACGCCGTCCCAGCTGGAGCCGTCGGCGAACGCGCCGTGCTCCAGGACGACGGTCGGCTTCGGGCCCCGGTCGGCGGCCGAGTCCTCGGTCGCGGCGTTCGCGGCGTTCGCGGTGCCAGCGACGGCGAACGCGCCGACGGTGGCGATCGCACCGGCCCCGGCACCGGCCCCGGCGACGAAGCGGCGCAGGCGGTTGCTCTCGATGCTGAACATGGGAACGCTCCAAGGGGTTTGAGCAGCGCAGTGGATCTGGCGGTCCTCACTGTCGCCCTTGGGCCGTTCCCGGCGCATCGGTCATGTGACTCCATGCTTCCGGCCGTTCCGGTCCTCGGAGCCGTCCCGCCGACTTGCGTCAGGTGACTGATGTGCCGCCACCGCCTGGGCCACCACAGTGAGGGCGCCGTCCCCGATTCCGAGGAGAGATCATGAAACGACGGTTCCTGACCATCGTCGCGGCCTGTGTACCCCTGGCCGCCGCCGCGGCCATCTCCACACCGGCGAGCGCGTCGGCGTCCCTCGCCGTCGCCGGCCCCTCGTCCTTCACCTGCGCTCCGTCCACGCTGCCGGCCCCGGAGGGCACCGCGGTGGAGTCCGTGACCGCGGCCGCCGTGCCGGCCGGCACCTTCCAGGTGCCCGGGGTCCCGCCGCTCGGCGGCTTCCCGGTGCCGGACGTCCCGGCGCACTGCGAGGTGACGGTCACGCTGACCCATCCCGGCGCGAACGACCACGCCAAGGTGAACGTCTGGCTGCCGCGGACGGGTTGGAACGGCCGCTTCCAGGCGATCGGCGGTCTCGCCTACGCCGCCGGGGACAACGGCGCCGGGCTCGCCGCGGCCGTCAAGCAGGGCTACGCCGCCGCCACGACCGACGCCGGCGTCGGCGGAGCCCTGGAGACCAGCTGGGCGCTGGACGCCTCCGGACGCGTCAACACCGCGCTCCTGGACAACTTCTCCTCCCGCTCCGCGCACGAGATGGCGCTGGTCGGCAAGCAGGTCGTGGCCGACGTCTACGGCAAGGCGGCGTCCTACTCCTACTGGAACGGCTGTTCCACTGGCGGCCGCCAGGGCTACATGGAGGCCCAGCGCTACCCGAACGACTTCAACGGCATCAACGCCTCGGCGCCGGGCATCAACTGGAACCAGTTCGAACTCGCCACCCTGTGGCCGCAGGTCGTGATGAACGAGGCGCACACCTACCCGACCGGCTGCGAGTTCGACGCCTTCAAGCGGGCCGCCCTCAAGGCCTGCGACAAGCTCGACGGCGTCGCCGACGGCCTGATCAGCGACCCGGAGCGGTGCGACTTCGACCCGCGCCGCCTGGTGGGCACGCGGATCGAGTGCGACGGCAAGCAGGTCACCGTCACCGAGGCGGACGCCGAGGTGGTCCGCAAGATCTGGGACGGCCCGCGCGACGTGAACGGCAAGCGGCTCTGGTACGGGCTGCCGATCGGCGCCGACTTCCTCCCCCTGGCGGCCACCAAGACCGACGCGAACGGGGTTACCACGGGCGCGCCGTTCTTCGTCCCGTCGGTGTGGGCCGCCACGTTCGTGCAGGAGCAGCCCTCGTTCGACACCGCGACCCTCACCACCGCGAAGTTCGAGGAGCTCTTCCGCAAGGCCCGCGCCGAGTACGACCCGGTCATCGGCACCCGGGACGCGGACCTCTCAGCATTCCGCGACGCTGGCGGCAAGCTGATCACCTGGCACGGCGACGCCGACCAGCTGATCCCCACCGCGGGCACGGTCGACTACCGCAAGCGCGTGGACGAGGAGATGAGCGGCACGAGGAAGGTCGACGACTTCTACCGGCTCTTCCTGGCACCGGGCGTCTCGCACTGCGGCCTGGACGGCGGCAAGGTCGACGACCTGGCGTCACTGACCGCCTGGGTCGAGCACGGCAAGGCACCGGCGGTTCTGCACGCCACCCTGACCACCGCCACCGGTGGGACCGTCGCCCGTGACCTGTGCCGCTACCCGATGGTCTCCCGCTACACCGGCCACGGTGACCCGAACGCCGCGAGCAGCTTCCGCTGCGTCCGCCCCTCGCGCGGCTGAGACCGGCGGGACAACACGTTCGGGTCCGTCCCCCGGGCGGGTACGGACCCGAACACTGTCGTACGTGACCCGCTGCGCTCAGAGACCCAGATCCGCCGCCAGACAGGAGAACCTCACCGCCAGCGCGTCGGGGTCGTGGACGTCCACCGCCCGGTACGCCGGCGGCACCGCCTTCTCTTCGACCATGTCCTCGAAGGGGACACGTTCCGGGAGCGCGCCGAACCGGGCCTTGCGGACTGCCGCCGCCTGTCCGTTCGTGCTGGGACCAGGATCACTCACGTCCGTACCTCCTGTGGTCGGCATGCGCGTGGGTCAGAGGTGGTCGGCGTCCACCACGGCCTGGGCGAAGGCCGTCGGCGCCTCCTGCGGCGCGTTGTGGCCGACGCCGTCGAGCAGGCGGTGCTCGTACCGGCCGGTGAAGAACCGCCGGTACCCGCTGCCGTCGGTGGTGGGCAGGAACGGGTCGAGGGCGGGGTCCACGGCGATGGCCGGCACGGTGACGGCGGGCCGGGCCGCGAGCAGCTGCTCGTAGCGCTCGTAGCGGGGCTCGCCGTCGGCCAGGCCCAGGCGCCAGCGGTAATTGTGGATCACCACGGCGGCGTAGTCGGGGTTCTCGAAGGCCGTGGCGGTGCGCTCGAAGGTGGCGTCGTCGAACTTCCAGGTCGGGGAGGTCTCCTCCCACACCAGCCGACACAGGTCGTGCCGGTTCTGCCTGGTCTCCATGGCGATGCGGCCTCGGTCGGTGGCGAAGTAGTACTGGTACCACCAGGTGTGCTCGGCCTTCGGCGGCAGCGGGTTCCGCTGCGACGGGAGGTTGACGATGAGGTAACCGCTCACCGCCACCAGGGCCTTGACCCGCTCCGGCCACAGCGCCGCGACGGTGCCGGCGGCCCGCGAGCCCCAGTCGAAGCCGGCCAGCACCGCCTTGTGGATCTTGAGTGCGTCCATCAGGGCGATGACGTCGACGGCGATCGCGGCCTGCTGCGCGTTGCGGACGGTCGTCGGGGACAGGAAGGTGGTGGTGCCGTGGCCCCGCAGGTACGGCACGATCACCCGGTAGCCGGCGTCGGCCAGCAGCGGCGCCACGTCGACATAGCTGTGGATGTCGTAGGGCCAGCCGTGCAGGCAGATGACCACCGGGCCGTGCGCGGGCCCGGCCTCGGCGTAGCCGATGTCGAGCACGCCGGCCCGGACCCGCTTCAGCACGGTGAACGCGCTGTGGGTGCCCGGGGCGATGGTCGGGATGACCGGGGCCGGGCGACCGGGCCGCTCGGAACCGGCCGCGAAGGCAGCCGGAGCGTTCGACGCCGCGCCGACCGACACCGCCGTGGCGCCCATGCCGAGGCCGACTGCCTTGGTGAACGTACGCCTGTTGATCATGTCCGATCCTTCCTGGAGGCCCGCTGTTGCCTCCACTGTTCTTCGGCAACCGGCGCGACACATCAGTCACATGACGCCGAGACACCCGAAGAGGCGTGAAGGCTCTGCCGGGCCGCCACATTCAGTCATTCGACTGTTTCCGCCGTGCTTTCGCTCGGTGATCCTCAAAGGAGCGCCGCGATGCCGGCGGATCGTCGCGTGCCGTCGTGTGTGCAATCGGAAGGTCTGGCCGTGAAGCAAACCCCCGTCGTCTTCATCCACGGTGCGTGGTTCCACAGGTCCTCCTGGGAGGGCTGGGCCGAACGGTTCACCGCGTACGGCTACGCGGTGTGCGTCCCGGACTGGCCCGGCGAGGCCCCCACCGCCGACCAGGTCCGCCGCGATCCCGGGCCGCTACGCGACCTCGGGCTCGCCGCGCTCACCGCCCACTACGAGAGGATCGTGCGCGCCTTCGACAACCCGCCGGTCCTGATCGGGCATTCGGCCGGCGGCCTCATCGCCCAGCACCTCCTCGGAGCCGACCTCGGCAGTGCCGCCGTCGCCCTCGCGCCGCTGCCCGCCGGTTCGACCCGGTACCCGGGCTGCGAGCCGCTGTCGCGCGCGTGGTTCCGGCACGTCGTCGCCAACGCGGTCGGCGAGGAGGAGGCTACGGAGCTCTTCGACCGGTACGCCGTACCGGCCCCGCTCAGGCTGCTCACGGACCTGGGACGCGGGGCCGCCGACACCGTGGTGGACACGGCCAATTCGGCGCGCGGGCCGCTCCTGCTCGTGTCCGGGCAGGAGGACCGGATGGTCCCGGACGCCGTGACCCGCGCGGTCTACAAGCTCTACGGAGACTCCTCCGCCGTGACCGATCTGAAGCAGTTCGCCGATCGGGGGCACTCCCTGGTGTTCGACAGCGGCTGGCGCCCGGTCGCCGACCACGTCCTCGCCTGGCTGGCCGCGAACGGCATCGAGGCCGTGGCCGCACAGGGCTGAGCGCGGGCGTCAGACCTGCGCCGCGTCGGTCCGGCTCAGGGTGTCGGTCCGGCTCAGCGCGTCGCGCAGCGCCGCCCGGGCCGTGATGCCCAGCTTGGGGAACACGCGGTACAGGTGTGAGCTGACGGTGCGCGGCGACAGGTGCATCCGCTCGCCGATCTCCTTGTTCGTCAGACCGCCGGCGGCCAGGTCGGCGATGCGGCGTTCCTGCCAGGTCAGCGAGGCCAGGTTCAGCGTCGAGACGCGGGGCGCGGTCCCAGTGGCGCGCAGTTCGGCCCGGGCCCGCTCGGTCCAGCCGGCCGCGCCCAGCCGCTCGAACGCCTCGGCCGCCGGAACCAGGTACGGCCGCGCCGCCGCCAGGCCCTGGACGTGGCGCATCCGGATGCCGTGCGCCAGCCGGATCCGGGCCAGTTCGAACGGGAAGCGGGCGGCGTCCGGGTGGGATTCGGCCCGGACGAACATCTCGGCGGCCTCCCGTTCGTTCTCGGCGGTCATCGCCAGCGCGCCGTAGGTGATCAGCGCCAGGCGGGGCGACACGGACGGCAGGCCGGCGTCGCGGGCGGCGAGGGCGTGAGCCCGGGCCTGCTCGACGCGTCCGGTGTGCTGGGCGGCCTCGGCGAGATCGAGCAGGGTGCGCGAGGCCTGGTACGCGTAGGGCCGGAACGTGCCCGGCTGCGTGATCCCGATGGCGTAGAGGTACGCGGTCTCGTAGTCGCCGGAGCCCAGCGCGGCGGTCGCGCCGGCTGAGTCGGCGACCTGGGTCAGGAACCCCAGTCCGCGCGGGCGGGCCCAGGCGTCCACCTCGGCCTGGAGGTCCCGCGCCCGCCCGACCTGCCCGCGCAGCGCGGCGAGCTGGGCCAGGTACGCGCGGCTCTGGGCGGCGAACAGGTGGTGGCCGTGCTCGGTCGCCAGGTCCAGGCCGCGCTGTCCGGTTTCCTCGGCCTGGGGCCATTCGCCGGCCGCCATCTGGTCGAGCATGATCTGGTGCAGCATGACCATCCCGGTGGCCACGGCTCCGGTCTCCAGCTCGCGGTCCACCACCCGCTGGAGGTGGGGGCGGTAGTGGCTCAGGAGGTCGAGGTGGTACGCGGCCACGCCGAACCGAGTGACGTCCCAGGGCTCCGGATTCGACAGGTTGGCGGCGGCCTGTCGCACCGGCCCGGCCCAGCCTGCCCCGTGCCTGGTCACATCGCTCCAGGTGTCGCTGAAGAGGCGCGAGTGTTCGGTGACGAGGTCGCCCATGGAGGCCAGGAGTTCGCGTGTGTTCTCCCAGACCGCGCGGTCCCCGCTGTACTGGCTGATCGCCAGGAGGAGGACCACCAGCCGGGTGAGGACCTCCTCCGGCTCGGCCGAGCCGGAGGCCGTCCCGGCGTCCCGGAGCTTCTCGATCGCGGCCGAGACCCGCCGGTGGGTGGAGCGGACGTCCCCGTCCTGGTAGAGCGCCCGGTAGGCGGCTGCCAGCACCGAGGCCGGCGACTCCGTCGAGCCGGGCGCGAGGTCCGCCTGGACCAGTCGGTGCGCCTGGCCGAGGCGGGCGGCGTGAGCGGCGACGAAGGACGCGTCGGTCAGGCGCCGGGAGCGGCCGGTGTGGTTCTCGCTGAGCTCGGCGGCGCGGGTCAGCCAGCTCACGGCGGCCAGCGCGCCGCCGCGCCGGGTCGCCGACTCGGCCGCCGCCTCCAGGACGTCGGCGACCTCCTCATCCGGATCGACCGTC
Source organism: Kitasatospora sp. NPDC096204 (assembly GCF_044763205.1). Classification (NCBI taxonomy): domain Bacteria; kingdom Bacillati; phylum Actinomycetota; class Actinomycetes; order Kitasatosporales; family Streptomycetaceae; genus Kitasatospora; species Kitasatospora sp. NPDC096204. The sequence continues at coordinate 32,321 of NZ_JBIWFT010000016.1, read as the reverse complement.
GCCGCCGCCAGGTGCGTCGCCCGGCGTTCGAGGTTCTCCCGGTGAACCTGTGCCAGCGCCAGGTGCGCGGCGCGGCGCTGGTTGGGAGTGGCCATCCGCACGACGGCGGAACGCACCAGCGGGTGGCGGAAGACGAGATCACCGGTGACCACGTCGATGTCCAGCAGCCCGGCGGCCACCGCCGGGTCGGCGTCGCGCATGGCGTAGCGGGTGCCGGGGACGGCGTTGGTGCCGCTCGAGGATCCGGCGCCGCGCGGGGTTCCGGCTCCGTCGAGCGCGCCCGTCAGGAGTTCGGCCCGGACCTGCTCGTCGAGGGCCGCGATGCGGGCGCCGTACAGCCGTTGCAGCCGCCGGGGCAGCGGCACGCCGCGCTGACCGATGAGGTCTTCGATCGGGAGGTCGCTCGACCGGCCCGCGAAGTGGGCGGGCAGCTCCACCAGGGCCAGCGGGTTGCCCCGGGCCTGGTCCAGGACGATCCGGCGGGCCTGTCGGCCCAGATCCGGATATCGGTGGTCCAGTAGAAGTGCCGCCTCCTCGTCGGGGAGGGCGTCGACCGGCAGCTCGGGCAGTGCGGCGGTGTCGAAGCGCGACGTGAGGTCGGTGCGGACCGCGACCAGCATCTTCGCCGGGCCGCCGGCCAGGCGCCGGCCCACGAAGCCGCAGACGTCGGCGCTGGAGTCGTCCAGCCACTGCCCGTCGTCGAGGACCAGCAGCAGCGGCCGCTGCGCGGCGGCGAGCGACAGCAGGCTGAGAACGGCGATGCCGAGCGTCATGACCGAGGGCGGATCGCCCTGCACCCCGCCGAACACGGCATCGAACACCGCCCGGGTCCCGTCGTCCAGCCGCTCGACGTCGGCCAGCAGCGGATGGAGGAACTGGTGCAGCCCGGCATAGGACAGCTCGGACTCCGCCTCGACGCCGGCGGCCCGGACCACCACGTGGCCTTCCTGCTCCGCCAGCGCGACGGCGTGGCCCAGCAGCGAACTCTTGCCGACCCCCGCCTCCCCGCGCAGGACGAGCGCCCGGCCCGTGGCGGACCCGAGGAACTCCGCGAGCTGCGCCCGCTCCTCCTCGCGGCCCACCATCGTCGTGGTGACACCCCACCGCTGCGACCCAGTCATGCCCCGGCCCCTTCCCGCATTCGCCGACCACCGACCACGATCCCGGGAACGCGGGCCCGTCGAGCCAGTGTCGAACCCTGGCCCGTACCCGGGCCGGGGCGGCCAGCGTCCCTTGACCCTCGGACCGCGTGCGGGTCGTCAGTCAAATGACTGGGGTTCCGGGAAACAACCGGCCGCGGAATGCGGATCACGATTTCGGTCAAGTGACCGATGCTCCGGGCCGCAGCCGTGCACGACTGTTGAACCCAAGGAATTCAATGAGAGGAAATGCCTTGCGTGCCCGGGCGTACTGACCCGTAGCCAGCTAACCACCGCGATGACGAACACCGGGTGGGGGCAGGTGGCTGTACGCGAGCAGGAGACCACGCGGATCCAGCTGACCCAGGTCTACTCCCACGGGGGCTGGCTCCAGGGGTGGAACCTCGAAGGCAACGGATTCCTCGCCCGGTACGCACCCGCTCTGATCGCGTACGCCGCGACGGTCTACCTCTTCGCCACCTCCAACCAGGGCGCCATCTACTGGAAGCAGTCCCGCACGTACTGATGCCTCGTGGGGCAGTTGCGTCACTCCGAGAAAATCCGAGAAAGGAAGACCCGCCATGTCCGTCAGCTACACCGCCACGGTCGAAGTCACCGGCGAGGGCCGCAACGGCGGCACCGTCCGCTCCACCGACGGGCTGCTCGACCACCGCCTGTCCATTCCCAAGGAGTTGGGCGGAGCCGGCGACGCCACCAACCCGGAACAGCTCCTCGCCGCGGGCTGGGCCGCCTGCTTCCTGGGAGCCCTGCGCCACGCCGCCGCCCAGCGCACGATCAGGCTGGCCAGCACCGAGGTCACCGCCGAGGTCACCCTCCACCACGGCGAAGACGGCGAGTTCTCGCTCCTGGCCACGCTGTCCCCGCGCCTCGGCGGCGTCGACCAGCGCACCGCCGAGGAACTCGCCGAGGCCGCCCACCGGATCTGCCCGTACTCGAAGGCGACCCGGGACAACATCCCTGTCACCATCGAGGCCGTGGCCGTCTGAGCACCCCGACACTCGGGTACGCCCCGGCCGGCCCGCGCACGAGCGGGCCGGCCGGGGCGCGTGAGGAGGAAGCAATGCAGATGCCGGAATCAGAAGCCGAGAACCTGCCGGACGGCACCCCCGTGGCCCGCAGAACGATGCCGGGCGTGCTCGCCGCCGGGGCAGCGGGGCTGGTCACGGCACCATACGTACGGGCCGGCTCGGAACGCGTGCTGGCCGGGGTCTCCCAGGCGGACCCGACCGGACTCAGCGCCCTGCTGCCGAACCCGGGCGGGTTCCGTTATTACAGCGTCGTCGGCTCGGTGCCGCGCAAGGGCGAGCACGACTACGAGCTGAGGATCGACGGCCTGGTCGACCGGGCACGGACGTACACCCTCGCGGACCTGCGAGCGCTGCCGCAGACCCGGATCGTCCACGACGTCCAGTGTGCACCGACGGCTGGCGCGTCGACAGGACGCCCTTCGAGGGCGTGAAGCTCTCCGACCTGCTGGACGACGCAGGGGTCCGCGCCGGAGGCCGGGCCCTGCGCTTCACCTGCTTCGACGGGGCCTACACCGAGAGCCTCACGCTGGAGCAGGCCTGGCGCTCCGACGTGCTGGTGGCCCTGCGGATGCTGGACGCGCCGATCGCCCACGAGCACGGCGGCCCGGTCCGGCTCTACGTGGCGCCGATGTACTTCTACAAGTCCGCCAAATGGCTGTCCGGCATATCGGTCACCGACCGGGTCGTCCCCGGCTACTGGGAGGAACGCGGATATGACGTCGACGGCTGGCTCGACGACACCGCCGAACGTGGCACGACCTGATGGGCGGGTGCGGAGGTTCACCACCGCCGAGCGGATGGTCCACCGGGCGACCGCGGCGCTGATGGTGCTGTGCGTGGCGACGGCGGCCTGCCTCTACATCGGGTCGCTCGCCCAGGCGGTGGGCCGGCGGTACCTGATGGCCACCGCCCACGAGTGGTCCGGCATCCTGCTCCCCGTGCACGGCGGGAACGTGATCGGCCTGGTCTCCCGCCCAGAGAAGGCCGATGTCGCCCGGGAGGCCGGCGCTGACCAGTTTCTGGGCCGTTTCCCGATACGCAGCGTCACCCGCCGGGCGTCGTGGCGGTCCGCAGTCATTTGACTGATGCCACCGACTCCCTCTCGCTGGGAGTCTCGTGGTGCGAAGAGCCCGACCCGGGGCCCGCCGCGCACGAGCACTGTCACCCGCCTGCGTCACAGCCGCAGGCAGACCCGGAAAGCGAGTTCCACCGTGACCCTCAAATCCTTCAAGCTGGCGATCACCGCCGTCGCGGGTGCGATCACCGGGGCGATGATGTTCCTCTCGGCGACGCCGGCCTCCGCCGCCAACCCCCCGTACGACGGCTGTCCGGACTGGGCGCTTTGCCTCTACCAGAACAGCAGCGGCACGGGTTCGAAGGCGATCGTGATCCCGCCGCCCGCCGGCAGCGGCGGCTTGATCGTCCGGCTGACGCAGGTCCACTTCCTGAACGGGACCCTGGCCGACAACCAGGTGTCCTCCTGGATCAACAACTCGCAGTGCTCGGTCGAGTTTTGGGACGACCCGTACGGCGAGCTCCACCCCTCGCAGGTCGACTACGCGCCGGCCTGGAGCTGGGGCAAGAAGGCCGACTACGACGCGGGCGGCCCCGACTACTACAAGAACGACCGGATCTCCGGCCTGCGGTTCGGCTGCTACTAGCGGACGCGGCCGGTCCGCGGGCGCCACTGCCGGCGGACCGGGCCGTTCACCACACCGCCCCCGTCTCGTCCAAGGAGCCGGGGGCATTTCTGTGACCCCCCGAAATGAGGTCCCGTGAAACGTCTACGACCAACGGCCGCGCTGTTGTCCGGCCTGCTGCTCTCCCTCACTCTGCCGGCGCTCGCCGCGACGGCGCCGGCCACCGCGGCCCCGGCCGCGGTCGGCACCGTCACGGCCGGCCCCGGCGCCGAGGGCCCGGACCTGAGCTCCGCCAACCGCACCGGCCCGGCGGCTGGCATGCCCGACTGGTCCCGCGTCGGCTTCCGCGGCGGCCGGCCCCTGCCCGGCGACGGCGACCTGACCACGAACGCCGCCTGCCGGATCACCCCCGACGTGCTCGCCGCCAAGTACGGCGTACGGGCGGACGACGGCACCGACGACACGACCGGCCTCCAGAAGGCCATCGACGACGTCAAGGCCACCTGCTCGCCGAACGCCAACTTCAACAGCCTCTCGCTGATCTCCCTGCCCGCCGGCCGGATCGACGTCTCCCGGCAGATATCCGTGGACGCCGACTACCTCGTCCTGCGCGGCCAGGGCTCCGGCGCCGGCGGCACCCGCCTGGTGTTCCGGCCCGACGTCAACACCCGCTACGACACCCTGGTCAACGGCCGCTGGGACCAGGACAGCATGAAGGCCGGCAGCGGCAACGACGTCGGCACCGGAGGCTGGATCTGGCCGGGCCGCGGCATGTTCCGGGTCCAGACCCGGGACATCGCCGACCGCTACCAGGACGACTGGGCCGCCGCCCCGGCGAACCGCAAGGACATCTTCGAGGGCAGCGTCAACCAGCACTGGGCCTCCGGCATCAAGGTCGCCGCCCGGGCCTCCGACCCCGGCTGGGCGGCCCGCCAGGGCCAGGACGTCGTGCAGCTGGACCCCAAGGCCGACATGAAGAAGTTCTCCCCGGGCGGCTACGTCTGGGTGGGCGCGGCCAACAGCGTCAAGTTCTACGAGCAGCAGGGCGTCTCTGACCGCAGCCAGATGGACAACCTCCACATGCGGCAGCAGATGTTCCGGGTCAACGCGGTCGACGCCGCCGCGAAGACGGTCACCCTGGACCGCCCGCTGGAGTGGGACCTCCCGGTCGACTCCACCTCCGACGGCTCCCCGGCGCTGGCCGACAAGCCGTACGCCAGCAAGGTCACCCCGCTGAAGGTGGTCGAGGGCGTCGGCTTCGAGGACTTCGCCTTCACCCAGGACATGAGCGGCCTGCCCAAGCTCGGCGGCGGCACCTACGACCTGACCCCCGCCCAGGCCGTGCACAACTACGGCAACATGGCACCCGAGTACGCGATGCACGGCATCGTCTTCAAGTGGGCCGCCAACGACTGGGCCCGCGGTCTGAAGGCCGAGATGACGGGCTCGCACCCGATCGTCACCGAGGACGCCCGCAACCTCCAGATCGAGCGCAACAGCTTCGACGGCGCCTGGAACAAGGGCAAGGGCGGCAACGGCTACCTGCGCGGCAGCCGGGTCTGGGACTCCCTGTACGCCTACAACCTCAGCCGGAACCTGCGCCACTTCACCTTCCAGTGGTCGGCCAGCGGCAACGTCGCCTTCCGCAACGACCTCGACTCCGACCTCAACCTGCACGGCGGCTGGGAGCACGACAACCTCTTCGAGCAGAACACGCTGAGGGTCCCGTACGAGCACCGCTCGGGCAGCTGCACGACCAACTGCGGCGGCGAGGGCGGCGAGATCGACGAGGGGACGTGGTATCCGATCTGGTGGGCGGCCGGCCCCAAGGCCGTCAAGTGGTCCGGCTCCTCGGGCCCGCAGAACGTCTTCCACAGCAACACGATGACCAAGCAGGCGACGCCGGGCGGACCGTACGAGCCCTACGCGCCGTACAGCACCCAGCCCGGCACCGCCTTCCAGTTCGGCTCCGCCAACGGCAACCCCGGCAGGTTCCAGCCGCTGGGCCAGGGCGGCCAGGCCATCCCCGACTGGACGGGCCGGGAGACCCTCGACTACACCGGGCAGGGCGTCGTCCCCTTGGACGTCGGCAAGCGGCCGTCGCTGTTCCTGCGGGACACCGGCGAGCTCGACCCCCGCGCGGGCTACCGCCGCACGATCGCCACCTGGAACATGCAGGGCGCCGGGACCGCCGGCGGGACGGGCGAGGACTCCGCCGCCTACGAGAGCAAGTACACGCTGGGGGTGAACCAGCTGGCGCTGCAGAACGCGGCCGACATCGTCGCCCTCCAGGAGGCCGGCGCCCCGCCCAACGGCGCCGTGTTCGAGCAGGACATCCCGCAGAACCCTCCGGTGTTCTTCGACTGGGCCGGCCGCACGCCCCCGGTCCGCGAGTACCGGTACGGGGGAACGGGCAGCAGGCCGCAGGGCTACCTCTACTGGCTGCACACGGACACCGACCCCAACTCCGACACGGGCCGGGTCAACCTGGCCATCCTGACCCGTCACCAGGTCCCGTCGCAGGACGTGTACGTCGTTCAGGCAGGGCTGAACAACGGCTTCTCCGGCCGGCCCGCGCTCGGCGTCAACGTCGACGGCGTCGTCTACTTCACCGTGCACGGCCTCTCGGGGAGCGGCAACGACGACCCCGGGCTGCTGCGGAACATCCAGACCCGGATGGCCACCGCGGGCCCCAACCAGAACCCGCTGCCCTGGGTCGCCCTCGGCGACTTCAACCGGATCCCGCTGCCGCCGGACGACCCGAACACCCCCGACACGTCGCTGGCGACCGCCGTCAACGGCCAGTTCGCGGTGACCGCCCCGCCACTGCCCACCCATCCGACCGTCCGGCGCCTGGGGAACCAGACCCCGGACCGCATCCTCGACTACGCGGTCACCCCCCTGGGCCCCACGGACCCCCGTGTGCAAGGCATCAACCGGGCGGGCAACGTGCTGCTGTCGGACCACTATCCCGTCGTGATGGAGGTCGGCAACCTGCCGAACCCGCCGCGCTCCGGGGCGGTGACGGTGCCGGTGGCGGGCCCCTCCGTGCTGCGCAACGCCGCCACCACCAACGTGGCCGCCCCCGGCAGCAGCACCCACGCCGTCAGTGACCAGCCGATCAACCGGGCGAACGTCCAAGGGCAGGTGTTCACCCTGTCACCCGACCCGGAGTACAGCGGCTACTACCGCCTCTTCCACGCCAACGCGCCCTACGCCGGCCGCTACCTCGGCCAGGAGGGCGGAGCCCGCGACGCCCGGACGGTGCTGTGGCCCAACGCGGCGCTCGACCAGCTCTGGCAGCCGGTACCCCACGGCGACGGCACCTGGACCCTGCAGAACTACGTCACCCGCCAGTTCCTCACGGACCTGGGCCCGGGCCTCGGCATCGTGGCCCGCGACCAGGACGGCACGGCCAACCAGCGCTGGTTCCTCCAGGACCCCCAGGAGAGCACGCAGTTCACCGAGATCGTCGCGACGGACTCCGGCGGCACGGCCCCGGCGCTCTCGGTCGACGATCTGGAGACCGCGCCCTACCCGGTCTTCCTGGCCCCTGATTCGCACGGGTCCCACCAGCGTTTCAGCGCCATCTCCGCGGGGCAGGGCGGCGGCGACAACTGCGTGTACCTCGTCTACGGCCACCAGTACGTCAACTCCACGGCGGCCCACCCCCGGGCCCCGCAGAACGGCGACTTCGTCACCATGGGCGACTACCGCCCCGACGACAACGGCTACCTGTGGTGCAAGCCCAACGACGGCCCGAACGGGACCCTGCTGTCCAACTTCGCCCGCCCCGACGACCACCTCGACCTGACCCGCAGCACCCTGGTCGACACGGTCACCATCACCCGCCCCGGAGCCGCGACCGCCAGGCTCCACTGGCTCTTCCGCACGATCACCCAGTAACCGGCGCGGCTCCGGCCGCCAGTACCCGAGTAGCCGGCCGCCCCCCGGGACGGCCGGCCGCTCGGCGAGTCCTCGATGATGGCCGCAGACCAGCCGAACAGAGGAGGAAGGGGACTATCACGATCTAGGTGTACGGCACCCGGTTGGCCTAGGTGTTGATCTTCCTGGTGGGTGTGGGCCGGTTGGCCTACGCCCGTCCGGCTGACAGGCGTCCGTCGAAGGCGATGAGGGCGGCCATCCACCGGTTGCTCCAGCGTTGTCGGCTGCGTCCGGTGGGGTCGAGGGCGAGGGTGGCCAGGTAGAGCCGTTTGAGGGCGGCCTGGTCGTTGGGGAAGTGGCCGCAGGCGCCGGCGGCCCTGCGGTAGCGGGCGTTGAGGCTCTCGATGGCGTTGGTGGTGCAGATGATCTTGCGGATCTCGGCGTCGAAGGCGAGGAAGGGGACCATCTCGGGCCAGGCCCTCTCCCACAGTCGCACCACGGCCGGGTAGGTCGCCTCCCAGGCGGCGGCGAACTCGGCGAACCGGTCCAGGGCCGCCTGCTCGTTCGGCGCGGTGTAGACGGGCTTGAGGTCGCGGGCCACGGCCGCCCAGTCCCGCTTGGAGGTGTAGCGGAAGGAGTTCCGCAGCAGATGGACGATGCAGGTCTGGACCACGGTCTGGGGCCAGACCTGGGCGACCGCGTCGGGCAGGCCGGCCAGGCCGTCGCAGATGAGGATCAGGCAGTCCTTCACGCCGCGGTTCTTGATCTCGGTCAGGACGGACTGCCAGTACTTGGCGCCCTCGCCGCCGCTGGAGGTCCGCAGGCCCAGGATGTCGCGGTAGCCGTCGGCGGTGACGCCCAGGACCACGTAGACGGGTCGGTTGGCGACCTGGCCGTCGCGGACCTTGATGTTCACGGCGTCCACGAACAGGACCGGGTAGACCGCGTCGAGGGGGCGCGTGCGCCACTCGGCCATGCCCTCCAGCACCCGGTCGGTGATGGTGGAGACGGTCTCCTTGCTGGTCGTCATGCCGTAGACCTCGGCCAGGTGCGCGACGATCTCGCCGCTGGTCAGGCCTTTCGCGGTCAGCGAGACCACGAGGTTGTCCAGGCCCTCGGTCCGGCGTGCGTGCCGGGGTACGACCTTGGGCTCGAACGTGCCGGCCCGGTCCCTGGGCACCTCCAACGTGACCGGTCCGGCCTCGGTCATCACGGTCTTCATCCGGTAGCCGTTGCGCGCGTTGCCGCCCTTGCGCACCGAGCGGCCCGGTTCCGCGGTCGAGGCCAGGTGCTCGTCCATCTCGGCTTCCAGGGCTTCCTGGAGCAGGTGCCGGGTCAGTTGCTGGAGCAGCCCGCCCTCACCGAGCAGCTGCATCCCGCCGGCCCTGGCCTGCTCGGTCGCCAGCTCGGCGACCGAGGCCACCACATCCGACCCGCCGGTATTCTTCCTCGGACCCATGTCCAAGGCATCGGCGTCCACGGACTCCGACGAAACCGTTCCGTCAGGAACCGACCCGATCTGGTGATCCGTCAGCGAGCTCATCAGTGTCTCCCTTGATCAGGGTGTTCACCTGATTCATGACACTCCCTCCGACGCACTCCAATTTCGACACTCGTGCTTCGAGTTCGGCGGGCAGGTACCAGCCCTCGGTGGTGGGTGTCATGTAGAGGCGGGCTTTGAGGCCGAGAAGGAGTTGGCGGCGCCTTTCCTGGTCGGCCTGGGTCCAGGCGTCGGCGAAGGTCTGGCCGGTCTCGACTTCCACCCAGGTGGAGGGGCGTTGTGGGAGGGTGGCGAGGCGGCGGCGTTCGTCGACGAGGACTTCGAGGGCTTCGGAGTACTCGTCGTCGCCGCCGGGGTAGTCGAACAGGTTGCGGCGCTTCTCCTCGCGTAGGTCACGCATGGCCTGGGTGACGTGGTTGAGCTGCTCGGTGTGGTCCTCGCCGGGGATGAACCTGCGCACCGTCATAGCCATCCCGGCCAACCGCTCCACCAGGGCGGTGATCGCGGCGGTGACGCGCTCGCCCTTGATGGACTGGCCCTTGCAGGCCGGTTTGCCGGCCGTCTTCGCACACCGGTAGTACTCGTAGATCTTTCCGCTCTTGGCGAGGTTCACCTGCCGGTAGAACCGGTCGCCGCAGCGGTCGCAGTGCGGCACGCCGAGCCAGGGTGAGGCGCCGTTCGAGCGTTCCTTCGTGATCGCGCGCTCGTCCATTGCCGCCTGGACCGCGGCCCACTCCTCCTCGGTGAACAGCGGCTTGGCCATCCGGATCGGCAGGCCCTTCGCGTCCCGGGCGATCTTGCGCGCCTTCACGGAGCGGCCGGTCAGCTTCAGGCCCATCGTCGCCGGCGAACGCAGGATCTTCCCCACGCTGGTCGGATTCCAGTGGTTCGACGGCGGCGTCTTGCGCTTGCTCGAGTACGACTCGCCCTGGTTCTTGTACGCGTGCATCGACGGCGTGTCGAAGCCTGCGGCCTCCAGGGCCATGGCGATCATCCACTGGCTCATCCCCTCCAGGAGGAGCTTGCCCATGTAGCGCACGGCCTCGGACGTGACTGGGTCCGGTTCGAGGGTGCGGCCTCCACCAGGGCGGTCGACGATCCGGTACCCGTACGGCGGCTGTCCGCCGGCCCAGCGGTCCGTCTTGCGCAGGTGCTTGTGCGCGGCGGTCACCCGGGCCTTGATCCGCTTGAGCTCCATCTCCGCGAAGATCGACGCCAGCATCAGGAACACCTTCGCCAACTCGTTCCCGAACGACGACTCGCGACCCTCCCGGTAGTCCAGGGTGATGCCATCGTCGGTGAAGACCAGAACCTTGTGATTCTCCTCCGCCCAGTGCGCCACGTCCGCACAGTCCTTCGCCGACCGGAACGCCCGGTCCACCTTCGCCCACACCAACGCGTCCCACTCACCCTGCCGCTCGGTCAGCCACGGCCCCAGGTCCGGGCGCTTCCACGGCGTGATCTGAGCAGAGACATCCAGGTCCTCGAAGGACCCGACGATCTCCCACTCCTTCGAGACCGCGTGCCTTGTCGCCGACTCCGCCTGCACCAGATGCGAGACCTTGCCCTCGTCCCCGTGCGTGTCCGACACACGCGAACCAACCACCGCCCGAACCGGCGCCAAAGCCGTCATGATGCTCACAGGAGGTCCCCTACCGCCCAGGCCAGCGGACACCCTCGAACAGCCCACACTCGAACGAGTGGACTCTTTTAGAAAAGGCGTCCATCCGCTGGAGGGTTGACCTATGTGTTTGTACAAAAGGCCTGGCCGACAGGGCCGTCGAGGCCTACGTCGAGCGCGCCGCGTCTCACGCCGAACGCTGGAGCGACCACGCACCCGTCACCGCAGTGTTCGACCACCAGTTCTGACAACTCTCCATCGACAGGACGGCGCAGGAGACCGGGATGTCTGCCCACTCGCCTCGATACCCGTCCGCCTATTCAGACGAAGGGCGACCCGGCCTGGCTGCGCCGGACGATCCCGTTCCCTCCAGCACCTTCTGACTCCCGCCCGGCCACCCGGGTCCGGGCGAGTGGTGCACACCCACACCGAGCCGTGGGAGCAAACCACTTCCTGAGGCAAGACGGAGTGGCAGTCGCTGGGAGGCGGGCGCGAAGAGCGAGACCCGGCCCGGGAACTATCGGCCCGAACGACCAGCAGGACGACGGCCGCCTGGTGCCGGTCACCACCGTGTTCGCCGCGCTGATCGCCTCCGCCGATCACCCGGCAGCACTGCTGACGGCCGGTCGCGGCCGTCGTCGACGACGCCCTTGAGGTGCTTCGCACCCGCACCGGAAACGCCGAGGTCACGGCGGTGTCGGACCCGCCCGTGAACGCAGGCTACCGACTGCGGAAGCGGTACGGAAGACCTAGATGAATATGATTATCACCGCTACTCTGTCCCCGGCTCCCCGAACATGACGGTGAGCAGACAGGTCTCGCCGACGCATCGGCGGCGAGTGGGCTGAGGAGCGGTCACCTTGGTGGAGACGAGTCTCGGCAGCGTCCGGCACCTCCCAGTGGCGCCGGCGGAAACCCCGCCACCACGTTGGAGGTCGGCGCTGCTGATCGGAGTACCGGCGGTCGTGGCGGCGGCCGCGCTGGTAACAGTGTGGGACGCGGGCGGTGTGCAGACCTGGCGGACGGTCATGGTCGCCATCGTGGTGCAGGGCGTGCCGTTCCTGGTGCTGGGCACGGTGGTGTCGGCCGCGATCGGGGCGTTTGTCCCGGAGCGGGTGTTCACCCGGGTGCTGCCGAAGAACCCGGCGCTCGCCGTGCCGGTGGCGGGAGTGGCCGGCGCCGTCCTGCCGGGTTGTGAGTGCGCGTCCGTCCCGGTGGCCGGCAGCCTGATGAGGCGCGGGGTGGCTCCGGCGGCGGCCCTGGCGTTCCTGCTCTCCGCGCCCGCGATCAACCCGGTGGTGCTGGTCGCGACCGCGATCGCCTTCCCGGGCAAGCCGGAGATGGTGCTGGCCCGGCTGCTGGCCTCGCTCGCCACGGCGGTCGTGATGGGCTGGCTGTGGGTGGCGTTCGGCCGGCCGGAGTGGCTGCGGCTGCCGAAGAGCTCGACCGGTCACGGCGAGGGTGCGCGCAATCCGCTGGAGGAGTTCCGGCGCGGACTGCAGCACGACTTCCTGCACGCGGGCGGCTTCCTGGTGGTCGGCGCGGCGGCCGCGGCGACGTTCAACGTGCTCGTCCCGCCGTCGGTGTTGCGGATCTTCTCCGACTCGCCGTGGCTGGGTGTGCCCGTGCTGGCCTTCCTCGCCGTGGTGCTGGCGGTCTGCTCCGAGGCGGACGCCTTCGTGGCCGCCTCCCTCACCGGCTTCTCCCCCACCGCCCGGCTCGCCTTCATGGTCGTCGGCCCGATGGTCGACCTCAAGCTGATCGCCCTCCAGTCGGGCGCCTTCGGGCGCGCCTTCGCGCTCCGTTTCTCCAGCGCGACTTTCCTGGTCGCCGTTGTCGCCAGCATCGTGATCGGAGGGGCACTGTGAAGGCCACTGCTGTGAAGGCCGCCGTCCGGGGGCTCGCCCCGTCCCTGCTCGTCGCACTCGTCGGCGCCGCCCTGCTGCGGATCACCGTCGGCAGCGACGTGTTCCTGCAGTACGTCAAGGAGGGCCTGCGGATCCCGCTGATCGCTTCGGGGATCGTGCTGCTCGGGCTCGGGATCGCGGGCGTGGTGCGCCGCGTGACCGCCCACCGGCAGGAGCCGGTGATGCGGTTCGGCCGGGACGCCGAGGGCAACGCGGTCTGGCTCCGGCCCGTCAAGGACGACGGACACGGACACGGGGAAGGGCACGATCACGACCACGGCCCGCGCGTGGCCTGGCTGCTGACCATCCCCGCCGTGCTGCTGCTCTGCCTCACCCCGCCCCCGCTCGGTTCCTTCACCGCTTCCCGGGACGGCTCGGACGCCGTCGTCGAACCCGCGAAGTACGCCGACCTGTCCGAGCAGCCGGCCGCCCCGGGCAGCGCGGCCGATTCCGGTGCTTCCGTCACGGTGCCGACGCCGATGTCGCTGACCGAGTTCATCGGCCGCAGCCGCGACCCGAACAAGAGCCTGGCGGACCGCAAGGTCCGGCTCACCGGCTTCGTCTCCCCCGGCGCACAGCCCGGCGAGTGGTACCTCAACCGGCTCGTCGTCAGCTGCTGTGCGGCCGACGCCCGTCGGCTGCGCGTCCTGGTGCACACCGCCGGTGCGGCCCCGGCCGCGGACAGCTGGGTGGACCTCACCGGCGTCTGGAAGCCCACCCCGGACGCACCGGCCACCGCAGCGCCGAGGATCGACGTCTCCGAGCAGCACGCCGTCCCCCAGCCGCGCGCCCCGTATCGGGACATCCCGCCCTCGGACCAGTAGCCGCTACGAAACCACGAAACCAGTAGCCCCTAAACGGGGCAGTCGCCGTGCGCCTCCCAGGCGGGGAACGGGTCCTCGCCCCGCAGGATCGGCTCGCCGTCGGCCAGTAGGCAGGCGGCGAGCCGGTCGTGCAGGGCGTCGGCGTTCAGTGCGGTGCCGATGAAGACCAGTTCCTGGCCCTGGCTGTCGGCGTGGACGCCGGCCGGTTCGAAGCGGGCGACCGAGCCGGCCTGGGACCAGAGGCCGGTGACGTGCGGCCGGGTGGCCAGGCGGAAGAAGCCCTTGGAACGCAGGACGGTGCCGTAGGCGCCGCCGTCCAGGTCTTCGGTGACGAATTCCCAGAGCCGGCCGGGGTGGAAGGGCCGCTCGGCGCGGAACACCGTGCTGGAGATGCCGTACTCCTCGGTCTCGGGGATGTGGTCGCCGTTGAGTTCGGCGACCCAGCCGGGGGCCTGCTGGGCGCGTTCGACGTCGAAGCGGCCGGTTCCGAGCAGTTCGGCGGGGTCCACCCGGCCGTGCCGGGCCGGGACGATCCGGGCTGCGGGGTTGAGTCGGGTGAGGGCGGCCCGCAGCCGTACGGCTTCCTGCTCACCGACCAGGTCGAGTTTGTTGAGGACGATGACGTCGGCGAACTCGACCTGGTCGATCAGCAGGTCGCTGACGGTGCGTTCGTCGTCCTCGTACTGGTCGAGGCCGCGCGCGGCCAGCTCGTCGCCGCTGACGAGTTCGGGGAGGAAGTTGGCGGCGTCGACCACGGTGGCCATGGTGTCGAGGGCGGCGACGTCGGTGAGCGTGGCGCCGTCGTCGCGGGCGAAGGAGAAGGTGGCGGCGACGGGCATCGGCTCGGAGATGCCGCTGGACTCGATCAGCAGGTAGTCGAACCGGCCGTCCTGGGCGAGCCGGTCGACCTCTTCCAGCAGGTCGTCGCGCAGGGTGCAGCAGATGCAGCCGTTGGTCATCTCGATCAGCCGCTCCTCGGTGCGGGAAAGCGCGGCTCCGCCGTCGCGGACCAGCGCCGCGTCGATGTTGATCTCGCTCATGTCGTTGACGATTACCGCGACCCGCATTCCCGCGCGGTTGTGGAGGACGTGGTTGAGCACGGTGGTCTTGCCCGCGCCGAGGAAGCCGGAGAGGACGGTGACTGGCAGGGGGCGGTGGGTGGTGTTCACGGGTTCGCTTTCCTAGTCATCGGTGGTGCAGGTAGTGCAGACGCCGGCGAGTTCGACGGTGTGGTGGACGTCCCTGAAGCCGGACTCCTCGGCGATCCGCGCGGCCCATGCCTCGACCTGTTCGGAGTCGACCGCGAGACTGCGGCCGCAGCGGCGGCAGACCAGGTAGTGCTGGTGGTGGGCTTCCGGCCGGTGGCGGTAGAGGCGCTCGCCGGAGTCGTCCCGGACGATGTCGGCGAGACCGGCTCCGGTGAGTGCGGCCAGGGCGCGGTAGACGGTGCTCAGCCCGACCGCACCACCCTCCGTGACCATCCGCCGGTGCAGTGCCTGGGCGCTGACGAAGCCCGGGCAGGCGGCGAGCCACTGCCGGACGAGCACCTGCTGCGGGGTCTCCCGCCAGGCCGGCACCGGTGTCCGTCGGGTCCTCGTCACAGCCGCCGCCCCGTCCCGGTCAGGCCGTGGCCCGGCGGTCGGCCGCGCGGGCGGCCGGGCGGACCAGCGCCGTGGCGCCGTAGCAGGCCGCCGCGATCGCCATGATGGCGAAGCTCGGCGGCAGTTGCGGCGCGGCGGCGCTCAGCGCCAGACCGGCCCACAGTTCCAGCACGGCGAGGGCGGCGGAGAGCGCGAGGGCCCGGTACGGCCGGTCGGTCAGGCGCAGGGCGGTGCCGGCGGGCGCGGCCAGCAGGCCGAGCAGGAGCAGGGAGCCGACCGCCTGGGTGGCCTCGGCGGCGCAGGCGCCGACCAGGGCGAGGAAGGCGAGGCCGAGCGCGCCCGTGCGTACCCCGCGCGCGGTGGCGACGGCCTCGTCGAGGGTGGCGAACAGCAGCGGCCGGGCGATCAGCAGCGCGGTGGCGCTGACCGCGAGGGCGATCAGGACGGCCGTCACGGTCTGGGCGCCGCTCAGGCCGTAGATGGAGCCGAACAGGACGCTGATGCCCGCGTTGCCCTGGGTGGTGCTGCGGTGGGTGGTGTAGAGGGTGAGGAAGAAGGTGCCGAGGCCGAGGATCCAGGAGAACAGGGTGCCGATGACGACGTCGTCGGGCCGGCCGCGGCGGCCGAGGAGGCCGAGCAGCAGTGCGACGCCGATGGTGGCGGCGAACAGGCCGAGGCGCAGGTCGTACCCGCCGGCGAGGGCCGCCATCGCGCCGGTGAAGGCGACGTGGCTGAGGGTGTCCCCGGTGAAGGTCTGGGCGCGCAGCACGAGGAAGTAGCCGACCAGGCCGGAGGCGAGGGCGATCGCGGTGCCGGCCAGCAGGGCGTGCTGGAAGAAGGCCTGGTGGAGGACGGTGGTCATGCCGGTGCTCCTGTCGGCAGCGGGGCGCGGCCGAGGAAGCCGGCCACCGCGCGGGCGAGGTGGGCGAGGAGGTAGCCGGCGAAGGCGAAGGTGGTCACGAAGAAGCCGAGCGGGTAGGGCTGGTAGAAGGCGGCGATCAGGCCGAGCCAGCAGGCGGCGAGGGCGAGCAGGACTCCGAGCAGCAGGCCGAGGGCCGGACGTGCGGTGAGTACCTGTGCGGTGGCGGCGGGGATGACCAGCAGGGCGAAGACGAGCAGGCTGCCGGTGATCTGGCCGGCCTCGGCGGCGGCCGCGCCGAGCAGCAGGAGGAAGCCGAAGCCCAGCAGCCGCACGGGCACTCCGCGCGCTGCGGCGACCTCGCCGTCGAGCGAGGCGAACAGCAGCGGCCGCCCGATCACTGCCAGCAGGGCCAGTACGGACGCGCCGACAACGGTCAGCACGATGACCTGCTCGGTGGTGATGCCGAGGAAGGTGCCGAACAGCAGCGCCTGCGGCCCGCCGAGCAGCCCTTTGTACAGGGTGACGAACAGGAAGCCGCAGGCCAGCGCGAAGGCCTGCACGGTGCCCGTCCCGGCGGACTCCTCGACGACGCCGGCTCGGCCCCGGTCGCGCAGCAGGGCGATGACGAGCGCGCCGCCCAGGCAGGCGCCGAGGTAGCCGAAGGTGGTGGAGATCCCGAGCAGGGTGGCGAGGGCGGCGCCGGGGAAGGCGACCACCGACAGGGTGTGGCCGGCGAAGGTCTGGCGGCGCAGCACCATGAACCAGCCCACGGCGGCCGCGACGACGGCGACGACGGTGCCGGCCCGGAAGGCGTTGACCATGAAGGGGTAGGCCCACATCTGCTGGAAGTCGGCCACGAGGTTCCAGGAGAAGGCCGGTGAGGCGGTGTCGGCTAGCAGCACGGGCCACAGCTCCTGCAGTCTTCCGGGACGCCGACCACGACCAGCCGTCCGTCGGCGGTGCGCAGCACCTCGACGGGCGCGCCGTAGAGGCGGCTGAGGGTGTCCGAGGTGATCACCTGCTCGGGCCTGCCGGTGACGGCTCGTCCCTCGGCCAGGTACACCACGTGGTCCAGGTGGTGGAGGATCGGGTTGACGTCGTGGGCGACCATGACGACGGCGACGCCGTCCTCGCGGCAGATCCGGCCGAGCAGGGCTGCCATGGCGCTCTGGTTGGGCAGGTCGAGGCTGTCCAGCGGCTCGTCGAGCAGGAGCAGGCGTGGGCGGGTGACCAGGGCCTGGGCGAGCAGCAGTCGCTGCTGTTCGCCGCCGGAGCACTGGCCGATCGGCCGGTGCGCGTAGCCGGTGGCGCCGACCGATGCGATGGCCTCGTCGATGCGTCGGTGTTCGGCGCGGCGGCGGGCGCGGTGGATTCCGGGCAGCGGGATGCCCCAGCGGTGGCCGTCCAGGCCGAGGCGCACGACGTCGATGCCTCGGATGCGCACGCCGGCGTCGAAGCTGCGGCGCTGCGGGAGGTATCCGATGGCGGCGCGGGCCGGGACGCTCACCTGGCCCGCGGCGGCGGGGTGGGCGCCGAGGAGGGTCTTGACGAGGGTGGACTTGCCGACCCCGTTGGGGCCGAGGATGGCGGTGAACTCCCCGGCTCCGACGGTGAGATCGACGTCCGACCAGAGCGTGCGGCCGCCCACCCGCACGGCCGCGCCGTGCAGCTCCAGGACCGGATCGGGGGTGGGGGCCGGGGCCTCGGTGGCCACGGCGTGCTCGATCGGTGCGGTGGTCACTTGCCGGTCGCCTGCTTCAACGCGTCGGCGATGCCCTGGAGTTCGGTGGTCTGCCAGTCCTGGAAGGGGGCGCCGGCCGGGGTCGGGGTCTCGGTGACGGTGGCGACCGGGATGCCCTGGGCCTTGGCGGCCTCGACCTGGGCCTTGATGTCCGGGGTGTCGTTCTGGCTGTTGTAGACGTAGACCTTGATCTGCTTGGACTTGATCTGCTCGTCGGCACTCGCCTTGTCGGCGGCGGTCGGGTCGGTGCCCTCGCTGACGGCGTCCAACAGCTTTTCGGGGGTGAGCAATTTGAGGCCGAGGCCCTCGGCGAGCGGGGTGACGATCGACTCGGAGGCGCCGATCGGGGTGCCGGCGTACTTGGCCTTGATGTCGGCGATGAGTCGGTCGTACGGGGCGAGGGTCTTGCCGAGGAAGTCGGCCTTGCGCTGGTCGAAGTGGGCCGCGTCGGCCGGGTCGAGCTTCTTGAGGTCGGCGGTGATCTGCTCGACCACCTTGTGCACGCTCTCCGGGGAGTACCACTGGTGCGGGTTGCCGCCCTCCTTGACCCCGACCAGGTCGCCCACCTTGAGGGCGGTGCGGCTCGGCGCGGGGTTGGCGGCTATCAGCTTGTCGGACCAGGCGTCGTAGCCGATGCCGTTGGTGATGACGTACTGGGCGCCGGCGACGGTGCGGCCGTCGGCGGCGGTGGGCTCGTAGTCGTGCGGGTCGGCGTCGGGGTTGCTGATGATGTTCGTCACCTTCACGTGGTCGCCGCCGAGTTGGCCGGCGAGCGAGCCCCAGAAGCTCTCGGCGGCGGCGACCTGGACGACCTTGCCGGAGCCGCCAGCGGTGTCCTGGGAGGTGGTGCTCTTGGCCGGCGCGGTCGAGCAGGCACTGGTGGCGGCCAGCGCGGCGACCGCGACGGCGGCGAGTCTGACGAGGCGGGCGGGCAGGGCAGTACGCATGGCTGGAGTGCTCCTCGCGGATGGGAGAGATGGGGAGACGAGGCCAAACACTAGATGGGAACGGTTTTCATCACCAGCACGTTTAGGCAAATATGAAAATCATTACCGAATCTTGACCTCGCTCGCGGCGGGTTCCGTGGTTCATTGGTCCGGCCCCTCCACCGACCCGGGAGTAACCGCCGTGGCTTCCAGCTCTCCACTCGTCCGCGTGCTGCGCGAGGCCGGCGACCGACCGGTCCTGGTCGCGGACGGCCACCCGGTCAGCGGTGCCGAGCTGCTGGCCGGCGACGTGCCGCCGGGCGGTCTGCCGGAGGCTATGGCCGCCCGGCTCGCGACGCAACTGGCCTTCCCCGCCTGGGAGAAGGACCCGTACGACCAGCAACTGCAGTACTGGGCGGGCATCCTCGGCCCGCCGCCGATCCGACACACCGTGCTCTACCCGGCCTGCGGGCTCACCGTCGACCTGGCGCTCGCCACCCTGCTCACCGGCGGAACGGTGCACTGCGGCGAACGGGAGCAGCGGGCCGACGAGCTCCTCGCCGACCTCGCCCGCTCGCGGACCACCCACCTCAGGCCGGCCGCTACCTCGGCGCCGCCCTCGGCACGGCGGTGCGGCGGATCGCCGCCACCCACCCCGGCCCCGGCCCCCTGCGCGTGCTGGAGGTCGGCGCCGCAACCGGCGTGACCACCGAGGCCGTCACCCGGGTGCTCGCGGCCGAGGGCAGGCCGGGCACGGCGGTGGACTACCTCTGCACCGAGGCGTCCGACCTCCTCCTCGATGCCGCCCGCGCACGGACCGGCACCCGCCCGCGGGTGCGGTTCGCCCGCTTCGACGTCCACCACGATCCCCACCACCAGGGATTTCGCCCGCACTCCTTCGACGTGGTGATCGGCGCGGACGTGCTGGCCGCCGCCCACGACCCGGAGGGCGCCGCACACGGTCTCGCCGAGTTGCTCACCCCCGGCGGCTGGCTGCTGCTCACCGAACCGATGGCGGCGGTTGAGGAGTGGCACGCGGCGGGCGGGCCGATCTGGTCGTACCCGTTCATGGTCAACGCCTTCGCGGCGGGGACGATGACGGCGGTGCTGGCCGGCGCGCTGGGCTGGTTCATGGTGCTGCGGCGGCAGAGCTTCACCGGGCACACGCTGGCGCTGGTCGGCTTCCCGGGGGCGGCCGGAGCGGTGCTGCTCGGCCTGTCCGCGCTGACCGGGTACTTCGCGTTCTGCCTGGTGGCGGCGCTGGTGATCGCCGCGGTGCCGCGCGCGGGCCGGTTCAGCGGTGCGCAGGAGTCGGCGCTGACCGGGACGGTCCAGTCGTTCCTGCTGGCCTGCGGCTACCTCTTCGTCGTGCTGTACCGAGGCTCCCTCGGCGGGGTGAACGCACTGCTGTTCGGCAGTTTCCTGGGCATCACCGTCGGCCAGGTGGCCGTGCTGGCGGCGGTGGCGGCCGTCGTACTGCTGGTGCTGGCGGCCATCGGGCGCCCGCTGCTGTTCGCCTCGGTGGATCCGGAGGTGGCTGCCGGGCGGGGCGTGCGGGTGCGTGCGCTGTCGGTGCTCTTCCTCCTACTGCTCGCCGCCGCGACGGCCGCCACCAGCCAGATCACCGGCACGCTGCTGGTCTTCGCGCTGCTGGTCATGCCGGCGGCGACGGCCCAGGCGCTCACCGGGAGGCCCGGGCTCGGCCTGGCCCTGACGGTGCTGATCGCGGTGGCGGTGACCTGGCTGGCGCTGGTGGTGGCCTTCTCCTCGCCCTACCCGATCGGGTTCTTCCTGACCAGCTTCGCGTTCGGCGGCTACGTCCTCGTCCGACTCGGCCGAACCGTCGCCGGTGCACTCCGCCGTGTGTCGGCGGCCGCCAGGGCCGTACCGACGGGCGGTGCGCGATGAGCGTTGCCACCGCGCTGGCCGATCCGTTCTCGCAGCCGTTCATGGCGAACGCCCTGCTGGCCGGCACCGCAATCGCGGCAGCCTGCGGCATCGTCGGCTACTTCCTGGTGCTGAGGGCCCAGGTGTTCACGGCGGACGCGCTCAGCCACGTCGCGTTCACCGGCGTGCTGGCCGCGCTCGCGCTCGGCTGGGACCTCCGGCTCGGCCTGTTCGGCGCGACCGTCGCCGGCGCCCTGCTGCTCGGCGCGCTCGGGCGCACCGGCCGGGCCGACGACGTGGTCATCGGCAGCGTGTTCTCCTGGGTGCTCGGCCTCGGCGTCTTCTTCCTGACCCTCTACACCACCTCGCGCAGCGCCCACGGCAACGCGGGAGTGAGCGTGCTCTTCGGGTCGATCTTCGGCCTGACCGCCGATCGGGCCCGGACGGCGGCCCTGATCGCGGGCGGCGTCTGTCTGCTGCTGCTCCTGGTGGCCCGGCCGCTGCTGTTCGCCTCGCTCGACGAGGCGGTGGCGGCGGCCCGCGGGGTGCCCGTCCGGCTGCTCGGCTTCGCCTTCCTCGCCCTGGTGGGGGTCGCCACCGCCGAGGCGACCCAGGCGGTCGGCGCGCTGCTGCTGCTCGGGCTGCTGGCCGCGCCCGCCGGTGCGGCGCAGCGGCTGACGGACCGCCCGTACCGTGCACTGGCACTGTCCTGCGCTCTGGCGGTCACCGAGATGTGGGCGGGCCTGGCGCTCTCGTACGCCGTGCCGGGTCTGCCGCCGAGCTTCGCGATCCTGGCCGCCGCGACCGCCGTCTACGCGGCGACGTTCGTCGTCCGGCCACCCCGGCGACGCGCGCACCATCGTCCCGCCCCGCCCCCGACGCGCAGACTGGAAGAGAGACCTGCTCGCCAGGCTCCCGGGGAGCCCTGAGCGAAGGAGAGATCCATGCACCCCGCCGCCATCGCCGGTTCAGCCGCCGGCCGTCTGCTGCACTACACCGTCTCCGGCGTCGTCGGCGGCCTGGTCCTGCGCGGAGCGGCGCAGGCCGCACCGCATGCCAAACCGGCGGCCCGCCGCATGCTGGTCAACGGCATCGCGGGCGGCCTGGTGGCCGGCCGGTGGATCTCCGGCGCCGCCGAGGAGGCCCGGCTCAAGGCGGGCGACATGCTCGCCGAGGCCCGCTCCTCGCTCGGCGAGGAGGTGCCGCCGCCGTCGGCGGCGAGCACCGAGGCACACGACCACGAGCACTGAGACGATGTCCGGCGTCGTCGTACGGTCCGTGGCCTCCGGCCGGGTACGACTGACCGTGCCCTGGCTGCGGACGCAGCCCGGATGCGCGGGGGTCGTCGATGAGCGGCTGGCCGGCCTGGAGGGGTTCCGCGCCCTGCGGATCTTCCCCCGGACCGGCAGTGTGGTCATCTGGCTGGTGCCCGACCACCTGGACGTGGACCGGCTCGTCGCCCGCCTGGACGAGCCGCCGCCCGCCACGGCGCCCGCCCGGGCGAGCCGCTCGATGCCGGACTCCTCCACCGGCGAGGTGGCCCGCCTCGTGGTCGGCGGCGCCGTGCTCGCCCTGGTGGCGCTGCGCCGGCTGCTGCTGCGCCGCCCTCCACTGGTCGCGGGCCGGTCCGCCGGGCTCCTGGGCGCGGTGACCGTCTTCACCGGCCTGCCGTTCTTCCGCGGCGCGCTGCGTACCCTGCTGGGCCGCCGGAGCCCCGGGACGGACTCGCTGGTCACCGCCGCCACGGTGATCTCGCTGCTGCTCCGCGAGAACGTGGTCGCGCTGACCGTGCTCTGGCTGCTCAACATCGGCGAGTTCCTGCAGACCCTGACCCTGCGCCGGACCCGCCGGGCGATCGAGGACCTGCTGGCGATCGGCGAGGAGCGGGTCTGGCTGGTCCGCGAGGAGGGCGTCGAGGTCGAGACCCCGCTGGAGCAGGTCGCCGTCGACGACATGGTGGCGGTCTACGAGCACCACAAGATCCCGGTCGACGGGCTGGTGCTCACCGGCGAGGCCCTGGTCGACCAGGCCGCCATCACCGGCGAGGCGCTGCCCGTCTACGCCCGCGAGGGCTCCGAGGTGTACGCCGGCACGCTGGTCACCTCCGGATCGCTCACCGTCCGGGCGGTCGCGGTGGGCCGGGACACCACGGTCGGCCGGATCATCAACCGGGTCGAGGAGGCCCAGGCGGACCGTGCCCCGATCCAGACCGTCGCCACCCGCTTCACCCGGCGCTTCGTCCCGGTCTCCTTCGCCCTGGCGGCCGGCACCTACCTGCTGACCCGGGACGCCCGCCGCGCGATGACCATGCTGCTGATCGCCTGTCCGTGCGCCGCCGGCCTGGCCACCCCGACCGCCGTCAGCGCCGCCATCGGCGCCGGCGCCCGGCACGGCGCCCTGATCAAGGGCGGCACCCACCTGGAGGGCATCGGCCGGGTCACCGCCGTGGTCTTCGACAAGACCGGCACCCTCACCCTCGGCCGCCCGCTGGTCACCAGCGTCGTCACCTTCAGCGAGGACTTCACCGCTGACGACGTGCTCAGCCTCGCCGCCTCCGGCGAACTGCACGCCCGCCACCCGCTCGCCCAGGCCATCGTCCGGCACAGCGAGGAGCAGCACGTCCAGGTGCCGATCCACCAGGCCTGTGCGGTCGTCCTCGGCATGGGCATGCGCGCCGAACTCGACGGCACCCGACTCCTGGTCGGCAGCCCGGCCCTGCTGCGCCGGCACGGGGTCCCGCTGCCCGACCAGGCCGAGCGGTGGACCGAGCAGCTGCGCGCCCGCGGCGAGACCATCATCTGTCTCGCCCACGACGAGGACCTGATCGGCATGCTCGGAGTCTCCGACGCGGTCCGCGCCGAGGCCGACACCGTGGTCCGGCAGCTCCGGGACCTCGGTGTCACCCGCATCCTGCTGCTCACCGGTGACACGCCGGAGACCGCCCAGGTCGTCGCCGACACTCTCGGCATCAGCGAGGTGCACGCCCACGCGCTGCCCGAGGCCAAGCTCCAGATCATCCGCGACCTCCAAGGCGAGGGCCATCTGGTGGCCATGGTCGGCGACGGCACCAACGATGCCCCCGCCCTGGCCCTGGCCGACGTCGGCATCTCCATGGGCGAGCACTCCTCGCACGTCGCCCTGGAGACCGCCGACATCGCCCTCGCCGGCAACGACCTGCGCCAGGTCCCGGCCGTGGTCGAACTCAGCCGCCACACGCTGCGCGTCGTCCGCCAGAACTACGGCCTGGCCATCGGCGTCAACCTCGCCGGACTCCTCGCCGGCGCCGGAGGCTCCCTCAACCCCGTCCTCGCCGCGCTGCTGCACAACACCAGCAGCATCGCCGTGGTCGGCAACTCCGCCCGCCTGGTCAACCACACCCCCCACCTGCCAGGCGAGCCCGGCCCGGTGCGGCACGCGGCGCCGCTGGAGGACCGCCGGGTGCGGTGAGGCCGCCCCGATCACCATGGACCGCCCCTCGCGGCGGACTTATTGAAAAGCATTATCGTTTTAATCTAGAGTCATGCCCACCCTTTCGCCCGCTCGAATGAGGACCACGTGACTCCTGATCAGATAACCCGCCGCTCCATCCTCAGAGGCGCCGGAGCCGGGATCGGGGCCGCCGCCGTCGCCGGTCTGCTGGCCGCCTGCGGCAGCGACGGCACCCGCCCACCGCTCGCGGCGGTGACCGACGCCTCGGCCGCGCCGCGCAAGGGCGGGCGCCTGCGGGCCGCCTTCGCGGGCTCCGCCGCCGAGTCGACCAGCGTGCTGCAGGCCACCGGCAGTGCGATCGACTACGTCCGGGCCCGGCTGATCTGGGACACCCTCGGCGAGATCGAGAACAGCAGGCCGGCCTGGCGGCTGGCCGAGTCCGTCGAACCGAGCGCCGACGCGACCCGGTGGACCGTCCGCGTCCGCGACGGCGTGACCTTCAGCGACGGCCGGAAGCTGACCGCCGAGGATGTGCTCTTCAGCCTGCGCACCCTCGCCGCCAACCCGACCACGCAGAGCGGCCTGCTCAGTGCGCTCGACCCGGCCGCCTCCACGGCCCCGGACCCGCGGACCGCTGTCCTCGCGCTCAAGTCCCCGGACGGCTTCTTCGATCTGGCGCTCGCCCAGTCGATGTTCGTCTTCCCGGCCGGCACCGCGGACTTCGAACACGCCGTCGGCTCCGGTCCGTTCGTGCCCAAGAGCTGGTCCCGGGCGCGAGCAGCCTGCTGACCGCACGCTCCGACTACTGGGGCACCGCACTCGGCGGCGGCCCGTACCTGGACGAGGTCGAGCTGCTCTCGGTCGCCGACGCCGGCGCCCGCCTCAACGGGCTGAAGGCCGGTCCAGTGGCGTCACCACCATGCGGCTGTGCGAGGCCCCGAGCCACCCCGGCGAGATGGCCTGCCTCGCGCTCGCCCGTACCGACGTCGTCCAGCAGCACAGCCTCGCGCCGAACATCCTGCCGTCCGGCTACGGCCCGAGCGACCTCGCCTCCGCCTACAAGCTCCCCGCCTCCGGCGGCTCCGGCGGCTCCGGCGCGACGGTCGCCATCGTCGACGCCAACGACGACCCCAACGCCGAATCCGACCTCGCCGCCTACCGCTCCCAGTACGGCCTGCCGGCCTGCACCACCGCCAATGGCTGCTTCAAGAAGGTCGACCAGCGCGGCGGCACCAGCTACCCGACCGCCGACAGCGGCTGGGCCGGCGAGATCTCCCTCGACGTCGACATGGTCAGCGCCGTCTGCCCGAACTGCCACATCCTGCTGGTCGAGGCCGACAGCGCGACCATGGACAACCTCGGCGCCGCGGTCAACACCGCCGTCTCGATGGGCGCCAAGTACGTCTCCAACAGCTACGGCGGCTCCGAGGACTCCACCGACCCGAGTTCGGACGCGAGCTACTTCGACCACCCGGGCGTCGCGATCACCGTCTCCTCCGGTGACTCCGGCTATGGCGTGGAGTACCCGGCGGCCTCCCAGTACGTCACCGCCGTCGGCGGCACCAGCCTCAATCGCGCCTCCACCGACCGTGGTTGGAGCGAGAAGGTGTGGGGCAGCAGCTCGGGTGGCAACGGCGCCGGTTCCGGCTGCTCCGCCTACGACGCCAAGCCGAGCTGGCAGCACGACACCGGCTGCGGCAAGCGCACCGTCGCCGACGTCTCCGCCGTCGCCGACCCGGCCACCGGCGTCGCGGTCTACCAGACCTACGGCGGCTCCGGCTGGAACGTCTACGGCGGCACCAGTGCCTCCGCCCCCATCATCGCCGCCGTCTACGCCCTCGCCGGCACCCCGGCCACCGGCACCCACCCGGCCTCCTACCCGTACGCCCACACCGGCTCGCTCTACGACGTGACCACCGGCGCCAACGGCAGCTGCTCCCCGGCCTACCTGTGCACCGCCGGCAGCGGCTACGACGGCCCGACCGGCCTCGGCACCCCCAACGGCACCGCCGCCTTCACGAACGGCGGCACCGGCGGGGACACCTTCACCGTCACCAACCCGGGCAACCAGAGCACCGCCCAGGGCTCGGCCGTCAGCCTGCAGATCCACGCCAGTGACTCGGCCTCCGGCCAGACCCTCAGCTACAGCGCGAGCGGCCTGCCCGCCGGCCTGTCCATCAACGCCTCCACCGGCCTGATCACCGGCACCGCGACCACCGCCGGCAGCTCCACCATGACGGTGACCGCCACCGACACCACCGGCGCCAGCGGCTCCACCACCTTCACCTGGACCGTCACCGGCACCGGCGGCTGCACCGCCACCCAACTGCTCGGCAACCCCGGCTTCGAGACCGGCAGCGCCGCACCCTGGACGGCCAGCGCCGGCGTCATCGACAACGGCAGCAGCGAGCCCGCGCACGGCGGCAGCTGGAAGGCCTGGCTCGACGGCTACGGCTCCAGCCACACCGACACCCTCGCCCAGACGGTGACCATCCCGGCCGGCTGCAAGGCCACCCTCAGCTTCTACCTGCACATCGACACCGGTGAATCCGGCTCGACGGCGTACGACAAGCTGACCGTCCAGGCCGGCAGCACCACCCTGGCCACCTTCAGCAACGTCAACGCGGCCGCCGGCTACACCCTGCGCGGCTACGACCTGAGCGCCTTCGCCGGCCAGAGCGTCACCGTCAAGTTCACCGGCACCGAGGGCTCCTCCCTCCAGACCAGCTTCGTCATCGACGACACGGCCCTCACCACCTCCTGACCGGGAAAGGGTTCGGGGCCGCAGCGCACGCGCGCTGCGGCCCCTCGCGTTCACGGACTGATCAGCCCGCGCTCGTACGCGCGGACCAGGTTGCGCGGGACCAGGTGCTCGCGCCCGTCGACGGTGATCGGGACGAGCTGCGGGGCCGCGGCCTTCCACTGCGAGCGGCGGTGGCGCGTGTTGCTGCGGGAGGTCTTTCGCTTGGGAACGGCCATGGGAGGTCTCTCCTATCGGGCGGTGGAGGCGTAGGGCAGCAGCGCCATCTCGCGGGCGTTCTTGATCGCCCGCGCCATGGCTCGCTGCTGCTGGACGGTGAGCCGGGTGACCCGGCGGCTGCGGATCTTGCCGCGGTCGGAGATGAACTTCCGCAGCAGAGTGGTGTCCTTGTAGTCGATGTAGGTGATGCCCGCCTCGATGAGAGGGTTCGGGCGCGGGCGGGGCGGCTTGCCGCCGCCGGGGCGCTTGGCCATGTCGGGTCCTTCGTACGGTCGTTCAGGAGACGGGTTCGAGCAGGTCCTCGAAGGCGTCGGGCAGGGCCTTCCAACCGGTCTCCCCCGCCATCAGTTCGGTGTCGGTGAGCAGGCAGGAGTCGAGCAGCTCGGTGATCCCGTCGACGTCCAAACCCTCGGCGATGAACACGAGTTGCTGAATGCGATCTCCGTGCTCGGCATGCCAGTCGAGGGCCGCGGCGGCCCGCCGCGCGGGCGGGTACAGCTCCCAGGCGGCGTCCGGCAACGAGGCGAGCCAGGGGCCGCACTCCTCGACGACGAGGTTCGCCCCGGCGGCGTCCCACGCGAGCATCTGCTCGGGCCGGTTGGCCAGCCAGAACCGGCCCCGGCTGCGCTGCGCGGCCGGCACCAGCAGCTCCAGCGCCTCATACAGCCGGCCCGGGTGCAGCGGACGCCGCCGCTCCCACACCAGCGTGGCCACCCCCGCCTCGTCGGCCTGCTGCGGCAGCAGTGCGAGCGCCGGGTTCACCCGGTCGCGGGTGGCGGCCACGTCGAACCCGCCGAGCCCGGCCCGCAGCAGCTCACCGTTCCCGAGCAGGACCCGCCGGGCGGTCGGGTGCAGCTGACGCAGCATCGCCAGCCCAGTCTCGCCGCCGCGGGCGACGGCGATGGTGGTGGCGTACTCGATCTGGTGGGCGAGCGCCTCGGCACGCGTGCGGGTGTCCTCTGCGGAAGTGTGCTCCCCGTGCTCCTCGAGGTCGTCCGGGACGGAGAGTTCGCCCAGCAGCCGATCGGGATCGACCGCGACCACCACACCCGTCAGTTCGATGAACTCCTCCATCGGCCGGCCGCCCACCTCGCCGCCGGCGATCACCTCGACCGCCGGGTGCGGATCGCTGCCGCCCCACAGTTCGACGACGGCCAGGCCGTGCTGCCCGGCCTCGGCTATCCCCACCAATTCCGGCAGCAGGTCCTCGCGAAGCGCGCAGCAGGCGCAGTCGTTGGTCAGCGGGAGCTCAACGGTGTCGTACACGCCGTTGCTGTTGCGCAGTTCGCGGTGGACTGTGCCGCGCGAGGCGTCCCGCAGGTCATGGTGGAGGACGATGCCGTCGACGCAGCCGTCGAGCAACTCCTGAACGGCGCGGCGGCGTTCGGCGCGGTGCAGGCCGGCCACCACCACGACTGGGAGTCTGACGTGTTCGGGCACCGTGCTCACCAGCTCGCCTTGCGGACACCGGGCAGCTGTCCGGCGTGGGCCATGCTGCGCAGGTTGATCCGGGACAGGCCGAAGGCGCGCTGATAGCCGCGTGGACGGCCGTCCACGCTGTCGCGGTTGCGGACCCGGGTGGCGCTGGCGTCGCGGGGCTGGCGGGCCAGCCGGCGCTGCGCGGCGGCGCGTTCCTCGGGTGTGCCGGCCGGGTGGGCGATGACCCGCTTCAGCTCGGCCCGGCGCTCGGCGTACCGGGCGACGACTTGGCGACGCTGCTCGTTCTTGGCGATCTTGCTCTGCTTGGCCATCAGACCTTCTCCCCCCGGGCGCGGATGCGGGCGACGGCGGCTTCAATGCCGATCACGTCGACGGTCTTCAGTCCCTTGGCGCTGAGCGTGAGGCGGACGTACCGGCCCTCGCTGGGCAGCCAGTAGCGCTTGCGCTGGATGTTGGGGTCGAAGCGGCGGCTGGTGCGGCGGTGCGAGTGGGAGATGGCGTTGCCGAAGGACGGCTTGCGGCCGGTCAGTTGGCAGTGAGCGGACATGGGGGACGACTCCGTTGCGGATCGTGTGGGCAGGCAGACGGTCACGCTCCCGGGGCCGGCGCGACGACCCCGGAAGCGCAACTCACACTAGCCTAGATGAAAACGGATTTCATTTCGCTATATACTGGTGTCATCAACGCCACCCGAGGGGACATCCATGGCCCGCAACGAACTGCGCCCGATCATCAAGCTCCGCTCCACCGCCGGCACCGGCTACACGTACGTCACCCGCAAGAACCGCCGCAACGACCCCGACCGGCTGGTCCTGCGCAAGTACGACCCTGTCGCCAAGCGGCACGTCGACTTCCGCGAAGAGCGCTGACCACCACCCCAGATCACCCGGAGGACCAACCTCATGAAGCCCGGAATCCACCCCGACTACCGCCCCGTCGTCTTCCGCGACAAGACCGGCGGCCTCGCCTTCCTCACCCGCTCCACCGCCACCAGCACTCAGACCGTCGAGTGGGAGGACGGCAACACCTACCCGGTCATCGACGTCGAGGTCTCGTCCGCCAGCCACCCCTTCTACACCGGCAAAACTCGCGTCTTGGACGCCCAGGGCCGCGTCGAACGCTTCCGGCGCCGCTACGGCACCACCCAGCGCTGACCGGGCCGGCGACCCCCGGCCCAGGCCGATCGACTGGCGCACTGCGCCGCTGAGCTTGCCGCCACGGCCGTCGAATGCCCGGGCCTCCAAGGAGAGGAAGCACGGGGCGGGCGCGGCCCCAAGACGCCGGCACCTCGGCCGCCACGGTATGCCGGGCCGTAATTGTGACGGCCAGTCGTGAGCCTGGCGGAGGGCGGCCCGTCCCTCACCGCCGAGCTGTGCGGCGTTCAGACGGCCGTGCTCCAGAGTTTCGGAATGGTGACGGCGGCGGTGTGATCGTGACCGACGGCCCAGTGGATCGGCAAGGCGGGCCTTGCAGACTGTCAAACGGCGATTCGCGTGGCGGTGCCACTCGACCTCCCAGCATGACCGCGACCAAGAAGGATAGCCTGCCGCCATCGGAGCAGTCGGTGACGAGGCTCCGATCGCGGCGTGCCGAACAGCAGCAGAAGTGGCTCCTACACCCCGGCTCCCACGACGACATCAGCCGTCCCAGCCGGGGGTGGTAGGGCGTCGGGACTATCTCGTATCCGGGCCTACGCCGTACTGCCGGCGCATTCGAGCTGCCGTAGTCGTGCCCAGCCCCGCCTGGCGCGACGAGGTGGGGCTGGCCGCGTGAACGTCACCGAACTCCTGCGGCTGTTGCAGGCCGAACACGACGAGACCACCGCACGCGCCGACGGCCTGCGAGATCAGATCGAGCAACTCACCCGCGCCATGGCCGAGGTCGAGGCCCGCCTCGCCGAGATCGTCACCACCCGCAAGGTCATCGACAGCCTCGCCCCGCCCGACCACGCACAGGCCTCCGAGGAGCCCGCCACCGTCTACCAGCGCATCGTGACCGCCTTCAACGAGCACCCCGGACAGGTCTTCCAGGTTCGCGACCTCCACGAACTCCTCGCACTGCCCACCGACGAGCCCTCGATCAACGTCACCCGCTCCCGCCTGGGACGACTCGTTCGTCAGGGACTCCTCGACCAACCCGGACGTGGCCGCTACCAGAAACGGACTTAACGTCCTCCGAGTAGGGCGAACGTTGCTTGATGCGGCACTAGTAGGGTCGGGGACTGGCGCGGTGGCTGATGCTCCGTTTCCAGTCCCCGCCGCTTCAAACCGTGCATGCAGTTCTCCCGCACACGGCTTTCCGACACCGTTCACCGGCTGGCATGCGCCGTCGCCCCGCGTACGTTCCCGGTCAGGCGGTAGACCCCGAGCCGAGTGATCCACGCGTAGGTGAAACGCGTGGTCCAGTTCCGACCCGCGAGCCCGTGCTTCCGGCTGGCGAAGATCGCCAACCGCTCGTGGACGTAGCCGTCAATCGCGTTGAACTTCCGCCCGGAGTTCCCGTTGCGGAAGTACGCTGCCCAACCCCGAAGAACGGGGTTGAGGTCGGCCACCACGGCGGCCACCGGCCGTTCGGTCCGGGACCGGGAGGTCGCCGCTCGGACCTTGTCCCGCAGCACCCCCAACGCCCGCGCCGAAGGCCAGCGTTGCAGGTAGAACCTGCCCCGCCATTTCCACGACTCCACCTTCCGGTGATGGAATCCGAGGAAATCGAAACCCTGTCCACCTCTGGTGAGGCAGACGATGCCGGACTTCTCCGGATGCAACCGCATCCCGAGCCTGCCCAGCACCTCCGCCGCCAGCTCACGCGCCTGCTCGGCACGCTGCCTGGTCGGCGACAGAACCACGAAGTCATCGCAGTAGCGCACCAACGTCCCCGCCCGCCGGCCGTGCGTCTGCCACGCCTCATCGAGGACATGCAGGGCCACGTTGGCCAGCAACGGAGAAATCGGCGAGCCCTGCGGGGTCCCCGCCCCGGTCGGGGAGGTCACCCCGCCCTCCAGCACTCCCATCCGCAGCCACGCCCGGATCAGCTTCAGCATCGAGCGGTCCACCACCCGCCGGGCCACCTGGACCATCAGCGCGTCGTGGTCGATCGTCCCGAAGCAGTCCCGGATGTCGGCCTCGAACACCCATTCCTGCCGCTGGTTCGCCGCGACGCGCACGGCCTCGCACGCGTCGATCGCGGACCGCTTGGGCCGGAAACCGTAGCTGGCCTCGGTGAATTGGGCCTCGAAGACCGGTTCGAGAACCAGTTTCGCGGCCGTCATCACCACCCGGTCCACCACAGTGGGGACCGACAGCGGCCGCAACTCCCCCGGCCGCCCCGGCTTGGCAATCTGGACCCGCCGCAGCACCGACGGACGATACGTATGCGTCCGCAGACGATCCGACAGGCCCTGGAGGAACTCATCCACCCCGGCGGCGGCCACCGCGTCGACGGTCACGCCGTCCACGCCGGGGGCGCCCCGGTTCGCACACACGCTGGACCACGCCCGCCACAAGACGTCCATGCGGTGGACGTGGCCGTACAGGGCGTGGAACCGGCGTTCGGGTTCTTGCTTGGCACAGCGGTAGAGCGTCCACTGCAAGGCTCGGACCTTGTCCAGAGGACGCCGCTCACCGCGGCCTGTGTCCTCCCGGCGGGCGGACATAGCCGATTCGGCACTCACCCGGGCACCTCCTTGTTCGTGTCACGCATCGATGAAGCAGGGGCCCTTCGCTCCTGACGGGTTGTGTTGTCCCGTCGATCGGCACTACTACGGCCCCCTCCGACTGCCTCTCGGCAGCCCGCCACTTCCCGGTTCCGCCGGTTATAGGCGAGCCACGCTCCCGGGCCGCATGCCCGGGGCCGAGTAGGCCCTCTCCAGTTCCCAGGACAACCTTCCGAC